>NZ_DBHIGR010000117.1:0-7306 GCF_057249185.1 Oribacterium sp. | reverse complement strand
TTCAAAGTAGAAAGTGTGTAACTTTCCATTTTCATCCGGAATGCTTGCCCATCCGGTAAGAACTACGCCGGCAGTATCACTGTTTTGCTCTTTATTGTCATACTGTGCGAAAAACCAGTGGCTATCCTCGTTAAACCAGCCTTCAGCCATCTTTCCTTCCGCATTGAAATAATAAAAACGATCTCCAATCTGTACCCAACGCTCCTTGGCATACTTCCAGGACTTAGACTTTACGTCCAGATACAAAAGCTTCCAGGCGCTGTCTTCCTTTTCCCAGATATAGGCTGTGGTGCTTCCCTTCTTCACGCCGGTAAGCTCTTCCTTGGTGGCTGCCCTTTCCTCGGCATGTCCCTGAAAACTCTGAAAAGAAAAGAGGAAGAAGAAGGAGAAAAGCAGGAGTAAAGCGCCCCATACTCTTCTCTTCTTTTCCTCTACCGTTATTCTCTCTGCTTTACACATAAAACCTCCCGTCTACTCGGGAAGTTAAAGCTTAGGAAAGAGCCTTCTTTCTTTCCAGAACCTGCTCAAGCATCTGTCTGTACTTCATAGCCTTTTCTTCCTCCTCCTGCACCTTTTCCTTCGGTGCCTTGGACAGGAAGCGCTCGTTCTTTAACATTCCCTCTGCACGTTGAATTTCTTTCTTCAGCCTCTCCTCTTCCTTCTCCAAACGCTCTCTTTCCTGATCCAAATCCACCAGATCAGAGAAGGGAAGGAAAATGTTGGCCTTCGGTATCAAGACAGAAACAGCATTTTCAGGAATACCTGTTCTGTCCTGCTGTATTATAACATCCTGTGCATAAGCAAGGGTAGCAAAGAATACCTTACTATGTGTAAACGTTTTTCTTAACCCCTCATCCTCGGTTACGAAGTAAACTGTAGCCTTTTTGGAAGGGGGAACATTCATTTCCGTACGAATATTTCGGATGGCACGAACCGCTTCCTTGATGGTCTCTCCCTCCTTCTCCGCCTCGGAAAAGTCCAGTTCTTCCGCGAAAACAGGCCACTCCGACAGCATCAGCATCTTCTCTTCTCCCGGGAATAAAGATTTTTCCGTGTCGTAAATCTCTTCCGTAATGAAGGGGCAGAAGGGATGCAACAAACTTAAGGAAGTTTTCAAAACCTTTAAGAGAGTCCAAAGGGCAAGGGTCTTGCTCTCTCCTCCCTCACTGTAGAGTCTGGGCTTTACCATCTCGATATACCAGTCACAGAACTCTTCCCAGATAAAGTTTTGAATCTTATCCAGAGCGATTCCCAGGTCAAAGGATTCTAAGTTTCTGGTCACCTCGGAAACGGTATGGTTACACTTGGAAAGAATCCACTGATCCGCAAGAGCCAAATTCTTCGGAATGACGGAAAGCACCTCTTCCAGACTTGCTTCCTTCTTTCCTACCAGGGAGAGAAGAGCTTCTTTCTCCTCTTCCTTTACATTCATAAAGAGGAAACGGGAAGCATTCCAAACCTTATTCATAAAGTTTCTGCTGGCTTCCACACGGCTATGATAGAAACGCATATCATTTCCCGGGGCATTTCCGGTAAGAAGCGTCATTCTCAAGGCATCCGCCCCGTAGGTTCCGATGATTTCCAAAGGATCGATTCCGTTTCCTAAGGACTTACTCATCTTTCTTCCCTGATCATCTCTAACAAGACCGTGAATCAGTACCTTCTTAAAAGGTGTCTTTCCGGTTTGCTCAATTCCGGAGAATACCATTCTGACTACCCAGAAGAAAATAATGTCATAGCCGGTAACCAGAACATCCGTAGGATAGAAATACTTGTAATCCTCCGTCTCCTCCGGCCAGCCCAAAGTCTCAAAGGGCCAAAGGGCACTGGAGAACCAGGTGTCAAGAGTATCCTCATCCTGACGAAGGGATGCACTCTTACACTTTGGACAGCACTCCGGCTTTTCCAAAGATACGATCAGCTCTCCGCAGTCCTCACAGTAGTAAGCAGGAATGCGGTGTCCCCACCAAAGCTGACGGGAAATACACCAGTCCTTGATATTTTCCAGCCAATGCAGGTAGGTCTTACCGTAGTTTTCCGGAACAAATTCCAAATCTCCCTTGTTCAGCGCTTCGATAGCGGGCTTTGCCAGCTCTTCCATCTTCACAAACCACTGGGGCTTTACCATAGGCTCAACGGTGGTTCCGCAACGATCATGCACACCTACATTGTGGCTGTGAGGCACCACCTTCTTTAAGAGTCCCTGCTTCTCTAAATCCTCCACCATCTTCTTTCTGGCTTCATAGCGATCCATGCCGTTATAGGGGGAGCCTTCACAGAGAATCTTGGCATCATCCGTTAAGATGTTTAAAACCTCTAAGCCATGTCTTTCTCCTACAAGGAAGTCGTTGGGATCATGGGCAGGGGTAATCTTTACACAACCGGTTCCGAACTCCTTATCCACATAGGCATCCGCAATCACCGGAATCACTCTGTCCGTCAAAGGAAGATGCAGTTCTTTTCCTACGATATCCTTATATCTTTCATCCTCCGGGTTTACAGCCACAGCCATATCGCCTAAGAGCGTTTCCGGTCTGGTGGTAGCAATCTCCACAAAACGGCCTTCCTCTCCCACTACCGGGTAAAGGATGTGCCAAAAGGAGCCTTCCTGCTCCTCATGCAAAACCTCCGCATCGGAAATGGAGGTATTACAAACCGGACACCAGTTAATCATCCTGGAGCCTCGGTAAATCAAGCCCTTCTTATACAAACGGACAAAGGTCTCCAGCACCGCATGGGAGCAACCCTCATCCATGGTAAAACGGAGACGATCCCAGTCTGCGGAGGAACCCATCTTATGGAGCTGGTTGACAATACGATCCTCGTACTCTTCCTTCCACTTCCAGGCCTCCTTTAAGAAGCCTTCTCTTCCCAGCTCCCACTTATCAATGCCCATATCCTTCAGCTTATTGATAACCTTTACCTCTGTGGCAATGGCGGCATGATCCGTTCCCGGCTGCCACAAAGCCTCAAAGCCCTGCATTCTCTTAAAACGAATCAGGGTATCCTGTAAGGCATTGTCCAGGGCGTGTCCCATGTGCAGCTGCCCGGTAACATTGGGAGGCGGCATCATAATGGTAAAGGGCTTCTTATTAGGATTTACCTTTGCGGCGAAGGCATTTCCCTTCAGCCACTTTTCGTAGATACGGTCCTCTACCTCTTCCGGATTATATTGTTTTGCAAGTTCTTTCATTTTCCCCTCCTGTAACTAGGCTCTACCACGTATTTCTTCTTTCCAGGCTTCCAGCTTCTTCTCCGCTTCTTGGAAAAATGCCTCTTCTCCCTCGTTATAGGCATTCTTCAGCTCCAAAATTCCTTCCGCCTGCTCCGCTTCTTTCAAAGCGTCTTCCCATTCTGCCTGCCATTCCTTGACCAGGTCTTCCTCTACTCCCTGCCAAAGCTCCTTGTACCGATCCTTCGGAAAGGTAATCTGAGACAGGAAATACAATCTTCGTAGGGCAGCCTTATCCTGATTTTTTCTATATAATTTCGCAAAGGCATCTCCTGCTCTTTGAAACTGCTTTAAATACAGGTAGGACTCTGCAATCTTACGAAGCCTTCTGCCATTTTCCTCCAAATGATACGCGTCCTGATAGGCATCCAAGGCCTTTCTGTATTTCTTTAAGGAAAAGAAGCTGTCTCCCATCCTTTCCTTCCGCTCCGGCTCGGACAAAGCCTGAATCCTTCTAAGCTCTAAGGAAAAGTCCTCCAGCTCTCTCTCCGTAAAATAAGAGCACTCCCGAAGCAGACGGAAAAGCAAACGCTCCTCCCGCTCTCCCATGTCCTTCAATTGCTTCAGCTTTTCGGAAAGCATGGGGCGATTCAAGCCGGTACTGACCCATTCCAAAAGACGATGATCCACAAAATGCTCCGGAATCAGGAGGGGATACTTTCCCACCGCATAGCAAAGTTCCTCCAAGGAGTAGATAGAAATATCCAATCGCTCATAATAATAGGGAAATGTAGCTTCTTTTTGACATAAAATCACTGCCATACTTTACTCCTTTCCCAAACTGATTCGCTCTTCAATCACCATACCGGAGGCAGGGTGCAAGTCTCCTAAGCCCCTATCCTCCACTGAAATCAAAATGGTGGACGCATCCACAAACCGACTCTTTAAAGATAACTTCGTGCAACGCTCCTCCCTCTTCGGAAAGCCTTCCAGTAGCATGCGAAGCTGTCTTCCCTTACTGCCCACGAAGGGCTGCACCGTAAAATCAATATAATCCTGCTGATCCGGTAAGAGCAAAAGCTCCTCTTCCTTTTCCAGCCAGGCATCTCCTGCCTTTGCCAGATAGTAGGGGAATTCCCTTTCTTTCTGACTCACTCGGACGGAAATATCATGGGCCACCCTGGTTTCGCAAAGCAGAAGATACTCCTCCTCTTCTCCTCTTCCCAGAAGCTTGGCGTATTCCAAGGCTCCGATGGCAAAGAGGAAGGATTCCACGCAAACTCTTCTTCCCTTTAAAAGCTTCTTCATAAAGCCCGGAGCGAAATCCGTACTTTCAAAGCCCTTTCCGGACAAAAAGAAGGCACTGTAGACCTTCCCTCTGGTTATTTTATCGCTAAGACCAGAAAGAATCTGGTCTGCCATTCGCTTTCCCTGAGGCTTTTCCATAATGTCGAAGGAAATGGCCTCCGGCTGGGCTTCCCCCGCAGAAATGGCATACTTCTTCGCCCCCTTGGACACCTGCATTTCATAGTAGTGAAGCACCTGGTTGGAAAACTCAAACATACCCACCAAGCGGTTGTAGAGGGTTTTATCCTGCCTTAAAAGGTAGTGGGCAAAGGCCTCGGTGTGGCTGATGCACTGCACCGAATACTCCTCTCCGAAAAGCTTTTCCAAAAGCTCCTTTAATCTTTTAAAGAGCTCCGGCTCTCCCTCCCGAAGGGTAAGGACTAAAGTATCCTTTCCCTCTTCCTCCGGAAGTTCCTTTTCCGCTATCCGCTTCTCTCCTTCTTTCAGCAGGGAACGAAGGAAGATCGACAGAAGCTCCTCCGCCTCATAGCACTGCCCTTCAATGGTGGCACTGCCCTTTTTCTTAAACAGGGACAAGAGCTTATCCACCAGAACTACTCCTCCGGTGAGATTCTTCTTATAGGCTTCCTCTCCGATGGAGAACTCTATCCCTCGCTTCTCTCTACAAAGAAGGGTAGGAAAGCGATATGTATATTCTTCTTGATATAGGGAAATGTCGGTATAGTCATCCCCTAAACTAATGCCAATGCTTTTCACAAATACCTCTTTCTCTTACTCCTCCAGTAATTTCGATAAAGCAATTTCCTTCTTGCCGTACTCTTCCATCATTTCCAGTAAAGGCTCCGCCTTCTTCTCCGTCATCAGTTCACACATCCGACAAAGCTTGGCATAGGCATCCTCTCCGATATAGGCCTTCTCGGATTCCTCCTTCTTCAGAGTGGATTGGTACAGTAGGGTATCCTCTTTCCCCACGGTAAAGCGATATTCCATGCTTTCTCCCGGGAAAAGCAGGAAGGATGCTGTATAAATGCCGTGATAGCACTCCTGTAATTCCTCTCTGTGGAACTCCTCTTCTCCCTGATTTCTTATGGATAGGAAGGGCTTTTCCTCTTCTCTTCCGTGATATTCCAAGACAGACTTTTCTAATATTTCATTGGGCAGGGAAACAAATTTTCCCAGCTCCTTGGTATAGCTGAAAATCAAAGACTTTTCCAAGAGAATAGGCAGGAAGGCGGAAAGCTCCTCCAGCTCTTCCTCCTTAAGCTCCGCTCTCTTGGAGAAGGAAAGGCTTAGTGCCAAAAGATAAAGTACCGGTACTCTTTCCTTATGGCTTTCTCCCCTTACCTCTTCAAAAATCTGCTGCATAATCCATTCTTTTTCCGGCTTCTGTCCCAGGAAGACAGAGGCGGAATAGGCTGTAAAAAAGGCACGAAGAAGTAAAGGATCCGCTCCCCCGTAACGGGTATAGAGGGCAAAAATTTCTTCGCTTTCCTTTCGTTTTTCCGTAAAAAGGCTCTGGGCCAAAAGCCGCTCCCCCATATTTAAGAAGGAAGAAGAAGGAATCTTCGCCTTCTGCTGTTTCCTTTGGTCTGCTACCCGCATCATTTGCAGCATCTCTTCTGTGGTGCCGTTATATTCCTCCAAAAGGAAATGAAGAATACTGTCCTTTTCCAGCTTGGAAAGAAAGGCTTTTTCCGAAAGATACAAAAGCATCTCTCTTTCCTCTTCCCCGTAAACCTTCTCTCCCTGCCCTTCGGAAAGAGCCCCCTCTAAAAATGCCTCCAAAGCCCGCTTATCCAAGGAAAGGTAGGGATAGGCAATGAGATATTCCAAAGCCTTGTCATAATCTCCCCGATAAATCAGGGCACTAAGCACATCCTCCTTCTCTTCCTTCTTTAAAGCGGCAAAGGGAAGGGCATGGAGAAATTCCAGATTCTCCTTAGGGAACTCTACTCCCTCCGCCTTCTTATGATAGGAAAGAATCAGATGCAAAATCTTCATCCGAAAATACAGGGTAAAGTCCTCATAGGAAAAGGCCTTTTCCATCAGTTCCAAATCCTTACTGTCGGAAATCCCCTTTTCCACCAGGCTAAGGGTCTTCCGAATCAGGAAAATGCCCTTATCCTCCGAGAGGCTTTGGCACTTCTTCTCCAACTCCGCCTCTTCCATCAGTCTGGTCTTTCTGTGAGGAACCCGACTGTAACGGTTTCCTAAGGCATCCTGGAAAAGAAGAATCATATTGGGAAGGGGCATGGGTACCGTACAAAATCCCCCCTTCACCGGGAAGGAACATTCCCGACGCAAAGCAGGGTGGGTCAGAACCAAACGCTCAATATTCTGATCCTCCAACTCCACCAGATAGCTGTTTAAAATCTTCGGAAGGAACTCCGCCATCCGTTCATCAATCATTTCCGGTAAAATCAGCTTGCTATACAACAAAGCCAGCTCCTCATTTATCTCCCCCTGCAAAAGACAGGAAATGGCATAGTTCTGCATCGGTCTTGCAAAGTGGGAGAAAATCTCGGAACCTTCCTGGAAATTCTTCAAAATATTATAATAAAGAGGAAGCTTAATCCCCTCTTCTAAACGATACTCATAGGAGAAATAAAGATATACCCCTTTAGGCAATTCTTCCGCATAGCCCATGGGCATAGCATAAAGGAGATTCTCGTACAATTTGGTAATCTTAACATTCTCCTCTACACCCTTTTTATAGAGGGCAAAGGCACTAAGGCTCCAATCTCCTCTGTGGATGCACTCCGTAATCTTTTCTTCCAGACTTGCATCCTCCGGAAAATGAAGAACCTCCTCCCTTTCCTCCCGTCT
>NZ_DBHIGR010000116.1:0-7360 GCF_057249185.1 Oribacterium sp. | reverse complement strand
TGTTTTTGGACTTCAACAAGCATATGCCAACTTAAAAGAAAAAGTTAAAAATAAATATGGTGTTATTATTCGCGGATTCAAAACAATTGGAATAAGCGGCATGATGCATGGCTATCTCGTTTTCGGGAAAGATGGAAATCTTCTTACGCCATATAGAACATGGCGGAATACCATGACCAAAGAAGCGTCTGTATTTTTAACTGCTTTGTTTCATTACAATGTTCCTCAGCGTTGGAGCATTGCGCATCTTTATCAATCAATTGTGCGAAAAGAAAATCATATTTCAGATATTGCTTTCATGACAACATTATCCGGATATATTCACTGGATTTTGACCGGAGAAAAAGTTTTGGGTATTGGTGATGCCTCGGGAATGTTTCCAATTAATTTTTCTCATAAGACTTATGATGCCGGCATGATTCAAGCATTTAATACGCTTATCAGTGAACATTCCGTAACTTGGCACCTCCAAGATATTTTACCCAAAGTTCTTCTTGCCGGCTCAGAAGCAGGGAAGCTCACCGCAAATGGCACTCTAATATTAGACCCTACGGGAGATCTCAAGTCTAATATTCTATTCTGTCCTCCGGAAGGTGATACATCGACTGGGATGGTTGCTACGAATTCACTAAGCCCTAAAACTGGAAACATTTCGGCTGGAACCTCTGACTTTGCGATGTTAATTTTAGAAAAGTCACTTTCAGAGGTATATCCTCAAATCGATATAAATGCAACGCCAGCAGGTCATCTTGCCGCCAACATACATTGTAATCACTGTACTGCCGACCTCAATGCATGGGTTCATATTTTTGAAGAATTTGCTGAAGCAATAGGCCACACAATTTCATCTACAGAACTATATTCTTTACTGTTTCATAAAGCTATAAAAGGAGACGCAGATTGTGGCGGCCTATTAGCATATAACTTCTATTCAGGCGAACCAATTATTGGAGTTGATGATGGAAGGCCATTGCTAACACGTTCTTTTAATAGTAATTTCACTCTAGGAAACCTTATGCGTTCACATTTATTTACAGCATTTGCCGGTTTGAAATTTGGAATGGAAATACTACAAATTAATGAAAAACTAACTTTTAACCGCATAATGGCTCACGGTGGAATTTTTAAAACCCCCCATGTAGCACAAGATATTCTAGCTGCGGCTATGAATACCTCTATTTCTGTAACACCAACAGCATCATTTGGAGGTGCCTGGGGTATAGCGGTTCTTGCTGCATATACATATGCCATAAAAGAACATAATACAAACAAATCTTTAGATAACTGGGTTGATCAAGATGTATTTAAACAACAAGACATTGTTACAGTAGATCCAGATCCTGAAATGGTAGCGGGCTTTAACACATTTTATCAAAGATATATTCGTGGCTTACCTATTGAGGATGCTCTAGCAAAATATATGAGTTAAGTAAAGCTAAGAATATACGTTTATATTTATTTATTCGCTTTGATATGGAAAGACTTAATTCCATCGATAAAAACACTTCTTAAATATATATTATGAGAAGCACCAATAAAACTATGGAATTTCAAGTTAAAAAAGAGTCCAGTAAACGTAATTAGAAAAGGACTTCCAGGATACATTTAGAGACCGATAAACTGGTGTTCGCCGGATTATCGGTCTTTTCTATGTTTTTACACTCTCTTTAATAGCTAAAATAACCACAGATTATAGAAATGTAGCACCAATATCATTTACCTTTGAAAATAAAGATCATTGCTACCACTAATGCAAGTACAATAATAAGCAAAGTAAATAATTTCAGTAAACTATTATTTAAAAATTTACTGTTTTTGAATTTTTCATGAAATATAATAGCTACTATTATCATTGCAATAAATATAGCATATTGAATCCAGCTCATTTTACTTATCTCCTAGGATAATACGTATTGGTTGGCGTCCATTTTATCTCTAATGCTGTAGCTTTGTCAGGTTTAATTGCATACTGTTTAAACAGCTTATTTGGGGAATTCCCCTTAAAGCTTATTCAATGATAAAAGCAGCATCTGCATAATCATATTCTAATGGTATGGATAAATCAGATGGCGACCAAAAACTATTTGCATAAAATGCTATATCAACAATTTGGCCTGATTTAGAACCATACTTTTTCATAAAGTCTTCCTCTACCGTAAAAGAAATCTTATTTTTCATAACATATTGTCCTGGAGAACCATCTGCATATTCCAAAAACACTCTTTCCGGCTTAATAAAATCAACAACCGCAAAATTATATTTTGAAAACTCTTTACTACCTTTTAAATACATATTTATAGCATTTACGTCATGTCCTGCATTTCTCCATTCTACAACATTCCATATCTTCATTCTTCCTTGTATGACTAAATATCCCTTATTCTTCGCCTCCTGAATCTTGGCCTGCCTCGCCGCCTCTACCATGGCTTGTTCTTGTGCCTGGTCTCTTTTTCCGTCTTCTCCCAGATACTTTCCGTCAACCTCTTGATTTTTCGCCATGGAGCCATCTCCCAAGAGATAGTAGTCCTCAATCCATTGATTTTTTGCCATGGTGCCATTGGGCAAAAGATAGTACCAGCTTCCCTGTTGCTCCACCCACTCCTGTTTTACCATGGAGCCGGTAGGTTTAAAGTAGTACCATTCTCCATCTATTTCTGCCCATTGATTTCTATAAAAATGCTTCCCTACCCGATAGCGCCATAGGCTTCCGGTTTTGACCCAAGTGCCGGCAAAGCTGACTCCGGAAAATAAAGTGGCTAATAAAATGCTGAGCCACGCCATACTTAAAAATCTTTTTTTCACTTTCCCCTCCATTTTCTCTATTTAAGAGTATGTTCTAAGAAGCGTAACATTTGCCTGTTCCACAGCATTCATGACAGGGTAGATTTCTTCCATATCGGCAGTCCTAGGGATATACCAACTCTTCTGCGCAAAATAATCCGTTAGAGCCTGGTCTTTGAAAATGTAACCGTGGCGGGCATACATTTCATTGATAATCATTTGGGTAATACTTCTCTCTCCGGGAAACATACTATTTGGATACTGCGCCTGGAAGTTCGAAACATCTGCAGTACTTAGCAAACGACTTGCACTTTCTGCATAAAGATACTCTCCTGTAGCAGGATTTTGCACAGCTGCATTGCCTCCCTCTGCACCGGACTGTACGTTGGCACCGGGCTGAGCATTGGCATCGGCCTGAGTGTTTGCATCAGCCTGCATTTCCATAGAAACAGTTGACTGCTCCATAGTGCTTTCCTTCTCATTTTCTGCCAATGAAGCTTGCTCTGAAGCGTTTTCTTTATTTTGGTCTGTAGCATCAGAAGCTTTCTTTTCATCCTCTTTTGTTAAGCCGGATACTTTATAGTTGCCGCCTTTAAGAGAAAGGGGAATAGCTAAATTCTTTACACTTTCTTCTGAAAAATCCCAACGATACTGTACCATATCTCCATTTTTCAAATCTGTAGTTTGGCTAAAATCCGGTAGCATAATGATATTCTTGGCATAGTCAACGGCATCCGGATAAAGAAGGGGAAGAAAGCCTTCCTCCGCTTCTTTAGAATAATGAATTTTCTCCTTCTCTTTTTCCAAGAGAGCATCCCAATCCATTTCCGCCTCTAAAGTACCTTGTCCATCGCTTCCTATGGATTGAATTTTTAGGTAAGAGTTTAAATCAATCCCATTATTTTTCGGACGAAGCAGTAGAAATCCACCTCCTGCTATCACTGCTAAAGCAAAAATTATCAGCCCTGGTATATACTGTCCCGGTTTAGTTTCGGTATTGCTCGGTTCAACTTTTGGAGATGAAGCTCCGGGGAAAATCTGCTCTTCTTCAGGAGAAGCGTTTTCGATATTTTTATTTTCATTGAATTGTTCCGTCATAGGATACTCCTTCTTTCCATGAAAAGCACTTTAATAGGGATATTTTTTCACGAAATTATCCCAGCCCATCTTTAACGCATCCGGTGCAGGAATATAATCAATATATCCTTTATCCAAGTAAGCAGCATACAAAGCAGCATCCGTGGTAACCGGTTCGTCATGTCTTACATCATCCTCGGAATATGTGTAAGTAGCTATTTCTGTTGAATCAATTTTTGAGCCATCATAGTAGTAATAATACATACGATTCCGTCCTGTTTCATAATCGTCAGCATTTCCACGGAACCATAAACCTCCAAATAAACCGGGATAGTTTCTATCCTTACTATATCCGGCATAAGCTGAAGGAGAATATACATCCATAACGCCTTCTATTTTCCGTACACCTTTTTCCGTCGCTCTATAAAAGCAAGTATAGCTAACGCTAGATCCATTATGATTTCCAACCAATAATTCCGGAACTCCGTCATTGGTAATGTCATATAAGGCAATAATCGCACTAGTTCGATCATATACATCCACATCACTCAAGTAACGTTCGTTCTTTACAAACTCATAGAACTGCTCTTTCCATGTCCCTTTATTGGCACTTGCGTTATTCATCGCTTCTGTTGCTGCCTGTGTTGCCGGGGCTTCCGTTTCTATGGGTACAGCTTCTGCCTGCGGCGCAGTCTCTACAGCCTGTCCACCTCCATTTGTATCAGTTCCTTCCCCCGCCTGTCGGGCTGTTTCCTCTTGCAGTGCCTGGGCCAGACTTTCCATCTTGCTCTTTTCTTCCGGACTTGCTTCCGCCATGTTTTGAACAGTGAAAGTCAATCCCTGCTCTCCTGCATTTTCCGCTACAAGGCAGGAGCGATATTGCTCTTCCGGAAAAGCTTCACTAGTAAACTTGAGTAGAATGCGATAAGCCGTTTTTTCCTTTTTCACGGAAAGGACTTCCATATTTTTTACTTCTCCGGCGGAAGGGCTTCCCTGCTCCAGATTTTCCAATATGCTAAGCAATAGAGAATCCGGAAGACTTTCCAAAAGAATGTCGGAATCATCCCCTTCCTTTAAAATCTGTCCTTGCAGGAAGAACAGGGCTTCGTTATAGGATAGAGCTATATTTTTTACAGAAGCAGTCACCGGTTGATTGCTGTTCTTCTGTTCTTTTGCAGTATTTTCTGAGGAATCAGTAGATTTCTCAGGCCGGTTTTCAGGCTTCTGAGACCCACCCAAAGTATTCGAAGCTTTATCTTCAGTTTTTTGCGTTACATCTGCGGTGTCCTGAGATTCCTCAAACTTACTGTTTTTACCGTTACTAAGAAGAATGTGGGATTTACTCTTTTTCAGCCCTTCCCAAAGCTTCAGATAATTCTGTTCCTTAACTTCTTTTCCGTGTAGCATATATTGTCCGGAACTACCTTCTCCAGCCGTTTCTCCGACTGATTCCCCGACATTTTCCCCGGCTTCTTCTCCCGCATCTTCTCCGCCAAAGGGTTCGTAGGAGTGACTGGCGATTTCCTCAAAGCTTAGGGGAAGACTGCCGTTATTCAAACGATAAAGGCGCTCCAACATTTGCCCGTCATATTCTTCCCGATAAAGATAGAGGGTCTTTTCTCCTTGAATTTGGAATAGAGTATAGTTCACTCCGCCGCCGGCAAAGACGTCCAGACTGTCCATGGTGCATAGAGGCTCAAGCTTTCCGCCTGTAAAGCTGTACACCTGCAAATCCGCCTGACTTACCCTGCCGTCTTCCTTACCACTGTTTCCCTCTATGTAAAGTAGCTCCGGGGTATCGTCACCGAAAATATCCCAAAGCAATACTGTTTTTCCCTCTTTATGCTCTGCGTCTTCCCCTGCATCCTCTGTATCCTGTCCGCTGTACTGCCAAACATACGAAGAAATGGCCTCTCCCTTTTCTTCCAAGTGGGCAAGATAGGAGCCATAGGCTCTACTATAATCCGAAGAAAATGCTTCCTCCTTCCCTACGGCATTAGACTTTCTCTGTAAGAACATGAGAAAAAGAAGCAATATCGCCACAAACAACACGAAAAATGGCAAATACTGCATGAGTTTGTAACGAGAAGTCCCGGTACCACCGGCATTTTCTCGTTGCTCATTTGAAAAATTGGAAGAGTTCATCATTTTCCCCTTTCAGCTCCCGTAAGTACGCAAACTACCCAAGTATAACTTGGGTGTAAGTTGCAAAATGCACGAAAATAGTCGGTACTTTCAAATCTCGATAGCCCTTCTGTTTCCCTATTTAATTCTACCGATTCCGTTCTCGCCCATGTCACTTCACAAACTTTATACAAAGTGGAACATATTGCCTTCTATATTACCTGTAGTTAGTTATACATTTGTATAATATCTTAAGAAATCCTCGTAAATTGTCAATATCCTATAAACAGTTTCCCTCCCTTTTGTAGTAAGAATTTTGTTCCATTCCTTCTCTTTTTCTTTATTTTCTTTAGGATTCTTTAAGGCTGAAAACATATTTTGCTCACAGTTTTCTTGTATCCTATACACAGTTACAGAGATGTAACTAAAGAAAAAAGCTTTTCATACTCAACTCCGGGACCTTCTCCTGAAAATATGGTTTCGGAGTCCCCCCCTTCAAAAAAAAGAAAGCGGCTGTGAGAAATCACAGCCGCTTTTCTTTTCTGCTTATTTTAGTTACAGGACTATTATTCAAATCAGTAATGCCCTTCCTTGAAATGCCTGTTCGCTTTCAGCTCCGTCTTATCTAGGAAACTAAGCTTTGCCTTTTTTTGTCCAAGAAAAACAGATTAAAAAGCAAGATGCCGATATAAAGAATCAGACATGCTCTATTGATAAGATTGGTATGAAAAACGAAGTAGTTTAAAATACAAGCTCCATAAGATAGAAAAAGTAGAGCAAAGGAAAACTGATAGACTCTGTTATCCTTTAAAGATGTTTTTTCGTCCTTTATCCTTCTTTCTAACTGACCAGCTGCTCCTAAGCCAATAATCATGGTCATGCAGAAATCTTTTGTAGCCTGCTCTTTACTAATCAAAAAAACAATAAAGAAAGCTACAGCCACTCCGATGCTTAAAAAATCCCAAACACTAAGCTTCATACCTTCTCCTTTCAATGTGCTCTTAGCTTCCAAAGCATTTTTCCTATCCGGAAGCCATCACATATTGTAAAATATTGAACGAATATCTATAAGATGATTATATTCCACTAACATTGGCTTTTCATCTTACATTTCTATTAAGCGGCAAAAATAGCTGTAAAAAATCAAAATATAAAGAAATTTTCGGCAATATAGGTCTGAATTTAGGGTAGTCTGAGCCAGATACTTGCAAAAGACCGGCGAAGGGAAGGACTGTAAAAAATCAATAATTGAAGCGAATGAAGTAGTGTGGGGCTATAATAGGGGTAGTCTGAACCCGTCGGTACTTACTGAAAGCGAGTGAGGCGAAGCTTGAAGTTAGTACCGCTACGAGGCGAGGCTAGCGAGAGCGTGCCCCAT
>NZ_DBHIGR010000115.1:0-7406 GCF_057249185.1 Oribacterium sp. | reverse complement strand
AAAGTCGGTAAGAGCACCAAGGCGTCCGTCTTCCAGTACATTTAAGACCTGAGAAGGCCCGTTGTAGTCCTTCTTCTGAGCCGTAGCAATAAAATCCTTAAAGCTAAGGAGCTTTCCGCCGGCTCTTCTCTTCTCCGCATTGACATTTAAGTAATCACGGTAGCTGTAGAAAGCATCCGCTCCCTCATTGTAGAGGTAGGAGCTGTCATCGATGGTCATGTTGAAATATTGCTCTACCACAGCCGACGCATCGCTGTTTAGCATACCCAGCTCATTTAAGAGTAAAGCATTGCTCAGTAAGTCATAGTTGAAAATGACTCTGGCATCATAGTGGGTACTTCCGCCTCCGGTTGCAGAGGAGGTACTATCCACCTCAGAAGCCTTCTTCTTGCTGTTTTTCTTCTTACCGATGCTTCCGGCAGTTGCTGCGGAAACGGAATCTGCCTTCTTTCCGGTGCTAGCGGAACTGCTTCCGCTACTCTTCTTTCTGGCTGCGGATCTTGCCGCCTTTTCCGTATCGGAATCCTCTGTATTTACGGCCTTTCCGGGGAAGATTTCAAACTTTGTTTCCATCTCTTGATAGCCGGCATAGCGAACCTTTAGGGTATAAGTTCCTACCTGATCGGTATTTACGGTCTTTCCGTCTTCTCCGCCGGTACCATAAACAATAAAGTAGTTGATGAAGTTAAAGAAGTCGTTGATATAAGTTAGGTTATGGGAGCTTCCGTCCGGCTTAATCAGGGTAACCTGCATATTGTCTACCTTTAGGTCATTGCCAAAAGTAGCACCATTTTCTCCAACAACATCAAAGCCTACTCTCTCTCCCTGCTTCGCATTGTTGCTCTGGGCCTGAAGCTTTAAGCTAAACTTTGCGGCCTTTACAAACTCTACAGGAATGGTCACGCTTTCCTCTGTATAGGAAGAATGAATATTTAATAGATATAAACCGTGGCTTCTCATATTTCCCTGGTTAGTGGGAATGGTGATAACGCCATTGGTACCATACTTGCTCTTCTCTGTAGAAACACTATGGGTAAGATTACCGTTAATCAAGGTATTGTCGTCATAACGAAGTAGAGCAATCTTATCAATACCCTCAAACCACTTGGTCTGCTCTTCCCCGGAAAGGCTGAACTTCGCAACAAGCTGCTGTCCGTCTACGCCTCTTCCCTGTTCATCAATGGTAACAGGCTTTACATAGTACTGGGTGCTGACATTCTTGGAATTTTCTTTACGGCTTTCTGTCAAGTCAAAGGTAGTAGTACTTGGATAGAGCTTTTCCTTTCCTTCCTTGTCCTTTGGTCCAAGGTAGTAATCGTAAATGCTGACTCTTCCTCTGGTAAGCAGATACTTCGGTGCATCCTCCGGATTTCCCACCTCTACCGCCTCGGTAGCCGTTCCCTTGTTTAAGGTGATGGTCTGTACTGTTTCTTCCGTTCCCTTCTTCTTTACTTCCAAAGTCTTAGGGGAAGCTACGGTACTGATCCACTTTACAATCTTTCCTTCATCATCCACATTGGTCAAAGCGGCAGTAACATCTACACCGTCCACATACACATCGTAGTCGGAAATGCTTCCCTCGTTGAAAACTACAGAAACGAAGTCACCAAGCTCTGTGTGTACAGCCTTGGTCTTTTCCGCGTTTACGGCAGTCTTTGCTTCCTGCTTATTGCTGTCCTGCTTATTGTCGGCAGTATTATTCGCATTGTTCTCGGTGTTGGCACTGCCGTTGTTTGCATTGTTTCCGGAATTGGCACTGCCGTTACTTGCATTGTTTCCGGAATTGGCACTGCCGTTATTAGCAGTATTTCCGGTGTTGGCGTTGCCATTGTTTACTGTGCTATTTCCGGAACCGGATGTGGAACCTCCACGGCTTCCGATGCTTTCACTTCCGCTAGCGGAAGAACTTCCACGGCTTCCTGTACTACCGGATGAAGCAGATGTGCCGGAAGATCTGGATACTCCTGCCACCTGTGGAATAGGACGATCCGCACCTGCTACCTGCTGATCGGATTCAGAGGAGGGAAGACCCTTTCCTGCCTCGTAGACTGCCTGGCCGGTACTTTCATTTACCCAACGTCCTGCTGCATCTACCAAATATCCGTCTGCAGTTCTGCCGTTGGTCTTTAAGATTCCGTTCTGTCCGTTATCCGCAGTCTCAAAATAATAGCAATAGCCGTCAATCCAATTCCAACCGGTCACAAGCTTTCCGAAGTTGCCATCATGAATCGTATATAAAAAGTATGTTGTTCCGTCGGAAAGTCTTAACCATCCGGAACGAAGATTTCCTGTTGCGGGATCTAAGTAATACCATTCATTATTACTTACCACCCATCCTTCTACCTTGGATCCTTCCGGAGTCTTAAATCTCCAATTTCCTTCCTCTTCTACAAAATTCCCCTTTGTGTTCTGCCTTGCGGTTACTGCATAGGCCTGGAATGTAGGCAGCAACATCAAGCTCATAGCTGTCAAAATCGCCGCATTTTTCCATCCCTTTCTTACCATTTTTCCTCCTTGTTCTGCCTTGGATCGTTCAGTGTAAAGGCAAGAGCTAATGACTTCACGTAAATCACACAACAAAAATTTATTTCACAAAAATAAGCTTCATTAACTCCGGCCGTGACTCATGACATCATCTAAGCCAATTAATTAGTAATAGCTAACACAATGCTAGCAAACCCTAACTTAAGTGTTTTTTCTTCTTAGGTCAAGATAATTTTAAACTGGATTTTTAATAGCTCTATTTAAAAAATAAAGAGAAAAAGAGAAGTAGCTCTCTTATTTGGACGATTTATACATTCTGTCCCAATAAGAAAAGCTACTTCTTGTAAATTGTTATAAATTTAATTAATGCATTTAAAAAATACAGAAATAATGTTTATATTTTTATGCAGGATATTTATTGTAATCATTTATGGAATTCATAAAGTATATTGAATTATTTTTTCGTGATAGCCTAAGCTTCCTTTCTTCCTTTTCTACAGCTCCATTTGCGCCCTAAGCTCTTCCTGCAAGGACTTCTTCTGATCCTGCAATAAAAGGTACTGATTGTATTGGGAGTAGGTTTCATTTCCCACCTCGGACAAGAAAGCCAAGGCATACTTACTCTTGCTAAGCTCAGACAAAAAGAGCAGCAACTCCTGTCCTTCTCCGAAGACTTCTCCAAGGAAATGAAGGGCATTGCTGAGCATCTGCCCGGTTTCTTCCACATCCTTTTTTCTTGCCTCCTCTTTCTTTTGAAAAGCAGACTTCAAAAGTCCGAACTTTTCCTCCTCGGAGGCCTGGCTTTGTTCCTGTAAAAGCTTCAAGTACTCCGAAAGGGTGGTAAGCAGATGGGCATAGCGCTTTTCTTCATCCTTGGAAAGCATTTTCGCTTCCTTCGCCCGCTTTCTCTTTTGTTCCAATGTCTTTTCTTCCTGCCTCAGTACCTCCTCCAAGGGAAGCTCCTGCATTTTCTCCTTCGCCTTCTTTAAAAGACCGAAGATATGCTCCTGCTCCTTTTGTTCCTGCTTGTAGCGGTAAAAGCCGTTCTGTAAGGCCTCCACCAAGAGGGAAAGCAGACTGATTTTTTCGTCAAAGGGGGCCTGCACAAAGAGGCTGACCTCCTTGATTTCCTTTCCTGCCAAAATATCCGGTACATGATAGATTTCTCTGTACTTGCAATAAAGGTCATAATAAAGAGCAAAGTCCTTGGCCACCTCTTCATCCGCAAGATATTCCGCCATCAGCTTTTCTTCCAAGGGATAATGAAGTTCCTCGTAGACCTGCATGATTTTGGATAGATCCTCCCAGGCTCTGGCGGTAACAAAGCGTTTTCCGTCTAAATCCTGCTTCACAAAGTAGAAATTCTCCTTCTTGATTTCCAAGTAGGAAAGGATGGCAGAATGAAGTCCCGCATTATAGGCATAGTTCTTAAAGCTGGAAAAATCCTCCTGAATCTCGATTTTTCTGAGTCTGTCCAAGGTTACAATGTCAAAGTCCCGAACAGATTTGTTGTACTCCGTAGGGTTTCCCGCAGTCACCAGCACAAAACCCTCGGGAACCTGATGCATACCGAAGGTCTTATACTGAAGGAATTGCAGCATGGTGGGCGCCAGAGTCTCCGATACCGCATTGATTTCATCCAGGAATAAAATTCCTTCGGAAATGCCGGTCTTTTCAATCTGCTCATAAACGGAGGCTACAATCTCCGACATGGTATATTCCGTAATGGAAACCTCCCTGTCTCCATACATTTTCTTGGAAATATAGGGCAGTCCGATGGCAGACTGTCTGGTATGGTGGGTAATGGTGTAGGAAATCAGATTGATTCCCAGCTCCTCTGCCACCTGCTCCACAATAGCGGTTTTTCCGATTCCGGGAGGACCCATCAAAAATAGAGGTCTTTGCCGTTCCACCGGAATCTGATAGCAGCCGGAGGCATCCTTTTGGTGGTAGGCCTTTACCGTCCTTTTGATTTCTTCTTTTGCTTCTTCTATATTCATACATTTCTCCTTATTGACACTACTCTAGTCCTTCTCCCTCTGGTAAAGTTTCATCGCCCAGAAGGGAACATTGTCATCATCAATATCCTCTCCCTTAGGGAAGACAAAGGCGGTGACATAGGGCGGAGCCTCCTTGGGATAACGCCCCTTTCCATCGGTAAAATACATCAGCCCCTTTAGGTTCTTCAGTTCTCCCCGCTTCTGCAAGTCCGAAACATAGCGGAAAACCGGTCGAAAATCCGTTCCATAGCCTCCCTTTACCGCAAAGTTTTTACTGTATTGCTCTAAATCCTCTACATTTTCCAGGCAAATGTCTTTCCTGAGCTCATCATCACATTCCAGAATATGTACCTTCACCTTTTGGAAAAAGGCATCTTTTTGCTTTAAAATGCCGGCGGTTTCCTCCAAAAAGCCCTTAACCATCTCCCCTTTGGTAGAATGAGAGGTATCAATGGCAATCACCAGCTCCTGCAATTTTCTTCCTTCTCTATACTCATTTTCCTCAATCAGCGGCATATTGCCGTATTGCTCTAAACCGTAGTAATAGTAGCCGTAGTCAAAGGAATCCAAATCTACTTTCATCTCTTCCCGATCCACGGACAGCCTCCGGAGAAAATCCCTAAAATCCGTATATTTCTTTTGTTCCAAACGCAAAAACCAGGCCAGACTTCCCTGTTCCTCTTGTTTTTCCTTAGAAGAATGTTCGATTTCCTGCTCCGTCCTTTTACTGATGTCCTCCCATTCTTTGGAAAGCTCATCCCTCTTTTTCTTGGCTTCCTGCTCTTCTCTTTGCTCCTGCTCCTTAGGCTTCCGATTTTCCGATTTTTTTCTTTCTTCCTGCTTTTTTCCGGAAGAATTCCCACTTTGACTATCCTCTTGCGTGCCTTCCCCTTGGCTGTCTTCTCCCGAGTTTCCCTCTCCTTGCTTTCCTTCGCCCGAGCTTTTGGATTCTTGGTTTTTTGATTCTTGATTTTCGGCTCCCTGATTTTCGGATCCCCTATTTTCGGATTCTTGATTTCCCGCTTCTTGATTCTTCTCTTCTTGGCTGTCTCCCTCAGAGGAAGCTCCATTTTGCGCGGAAGTATCTTCGGAAGGATTGGAATCCTGAGAAGAGCTGTCATCGGGAGAAAAATCCTCCGGCATGGGAAGGGGGGCTCCATCGCCATCTCCCTCGCCTTCCTCTCCGGGAGCATCCTCCCTGTCTATGACCTTCCAAAATACATGGTCGTCCTTGTAAAACTCTCGTTCCAGGCGTTCCCAGGCATCATAATCCAAATCCGCCTCTTCCAAATACTGATAAATTCGCTCCGCACTTAAGGTTTTGATTTTCTCTTCCAATCTTTGGAAGGTATTCTCCCTGTATTCTCCCGCAGGTCTTTTCAGTAAGTCCACATCCAAAGAATCCAGCACATACTCCACATGAATATCACAAGCCATGTTCCAAAGCTCTTCCTTCTTATCCTCATTTTTAAACATGTGCCGAAACAGGCAATGAAGCAGACTATGCATATAAAGACGATTTAACTTCTGGGGACTTTCCATAAAAAGCTGAAAGATAAACTCCGGATGAAAATGAATCCGCTCCCCCTCTGTTCCCATCCTTTGGGTATTAAAGTCCATCTCGTAGGGAAGTCTGTCCAAAGCTCTGGCCAAATGCCGCATGGAAAGGCTTAGCTCATAACGAGATTGATTTAAAATCCTGCTGCCGAGGTCATTTAAACTTCCCTGGGCGGTAGGACGTCTTTCTTCCCTTTTTCCCTTCATTTTCCTTCCTTTCCATACGCATTACAAATCCGAAATATCAAAGAAAAGCTCCTCCTTTTTCTTGGGAAAATGCTTTTCCTGATAAGCTAAAAACAGGGCTGTAAGCTCTGGGCGCTCCTGCTTCCACAGGAGAGAAAGAGCCTTGTCGCAGGCCTCCTTAGACATAATTTCCAAAGACAAATAATAACGAATCCACTCCTCTTCTCCCTCTTCCAGCAGAAAAGAAATGGAGAATTCTCCTTCTTCTTTCAAAAAATGAAGATACTCCTCCTTGGCCCAGTCCAGTAATTCCATAGGATAGCGAAGCCTGCAAAGAGCAATCAAAACCGCCGCCTCTTTCGCATCATAGGTGGCCCTTTGAAAATGCTTATCATAAAGACGAAAATCAATTTGAGAACGTCCCACGGTTTGCCGGTAGCTGTAACCGCAGCCCTCTATCGTATCGTGAATCTGCCTGGCCATGGTATTTTCCCGCACCTTATCCACATAGCCCGGAAAAAGCAGGGCACACTCTCCCTTCTCCATAGTCAAATGCAGAAGAATCTGCCTGTCACTGTCCCCTAAGATATCTCGAAGAATCTGAAAACGTCCCTCTCTAAGCAACTGTACATCAATTTCCTGAAGACTTCTGCACTGCCGAAAGCTGCCGTCATAATAATCTTCAATGCTGTCAAAGAGGCGAATATGGGAAAGGTGGATGCAGTTAAAAAAGGAAAAACTTCTTAAGGTGTGCACAGTCTCAGGAAGCTCCACCGAGCATAAATCCTCCCTGCCGTCAAAGGCATGGCTGCCAATCACCCGCACCGGAAGACTGAGCCCTGCTTCATTTTCCACCATTTTCGGAATCAGCAAATGCCGAATACGACCCTCGTACCCGGTAATTTCCGCATATTTTCCATTTCGATCTTCTTTCTCTTCAAAGAGAAATCCCATACTTTCCCCTTATTCCCCTATATTTTAACACTATTTTTCTACACTATTTTTCTACACTCTGTTTCAGAAGATTTATCATCTTTCCCTACATTTTATAATCTTCCCCTACATTCAGAAGTCCATAACAAACGAGATATCGCTCAACACGCGCGGGATACTCGTTAAGAATAAAAAAATCCCATTCGCAGAATTCTAACACAGAATTGCGAATGGGAAAATCTCTTG
>NZ_DBHIGR010000114.1:0-7448 GCF_057249185.1 Oribacterium sp. | reverse complement strand
AAGGGAAATAGCTTCTCCCATGGCTTTTCCTTCATTTTCCTCCAAATCCTCTTTAGAAATAAAACGAAGGGCGATTTCTTCGGTCTTGGTACTTTCAAAGAAGCTCCGGGAATAGGCCATTAAAATCCAGGCAAGATAAGAGGTCGCTCCTCGGATATCTTCCAGAGACAGCCGTTCTTGCACCGGGAATTTCTTGATTAGATCCTCTTCATTTTTGCAAACGCCGGTGAGAATCAGCTTTTCCTCTGCTCTGGTCATGGCAACATAAAGCACCCGAAGCTCTTCTCCAAGGCTCTCCCGCTCCCCCTTTTCCTTGATGGCGATTTTGTGGAGGGAAGGATACTTTATTCTTGTTTCCAAATCCAAGTAATCGGCGGCAAGCCCCAGTTCCGAATCCATAAGCATTTTCGCCTTGGAATCCATCTTGTTAAAGGTCTTATGCAGCTGGGAAAGGAAAACCACCTTAAACTGTAGTCCCTTGGAGTGGTGGATGGACATAATCCGAAGCAGGTCGTCCTTTTCCGAGAACACCGTTGCCTCGCCTTGATCCTGTTCCTGCTTTTTCACCTTTTCGATATAGCGGATAAAATGGAATAAGCCGCTGTAGCTTCCCTTTTCAAACTGCTTGGCATCCTCTAAGAGCTGGTCAAGATTGGCCTGCCGCTTCTCTCCCAAGGGCAGTGCCCGCACATAGTTGTAGTAATCCGTCTCTTCATAAATCAAGGTCAGTAAGGAATGAAGCCGCAGGGAACGGGATAGTCTACGGTAGCGTTCCAGTTTATTTTGGAAGTTCTGCCATTTTTCTTCCAGCCCGGGAGCCAATGCTTTTTCTGCCTGTAAGGATAGATTTACCGCATTTTCCTTGGTTTTATCATAGGGCTTTTCGTAAAGGCTTCCCTTCACCAGCACAATCTGCCCCAGCTCTTCGTCCGTAAAGGAAAATAAGGGGGAGCGCAGTACTGCTGCCATGGGGATATCCTGTCTTGGATTGTCAATGATGGCAAGGAAGGATAGAACGGTCTCCACCTCCACCGCAGAATAATAGCCGGTTTTTAACTCCGCATAAGCAGGGATGCCTTCCTTTCCGAAGATATCCACCATTTCTCTGGAAACGCTGTGGGGAGAACGAAGGAGAATCACCATGTCCTTATAGGCATAGCCCTTTTCCAAAAGCTCACGAACCTTAGCTGCAATCATCTTACATTCCAGCTCCAGCTTACTGAGGGATTTTCCGGAGGAGCCATTGGAGTCGCTGTTACCGTCCTCCCCTTTACTATCATCCTCTTTACTATCTTCGTCCCCCTCTTCCCCTGTAGGGCCAGTTTTTTCCAACTCTAAGAGAAGCAGCTCCGTTTGATCTCGTCTCTGCCTGCCTGTAATAGAATCCTCTTCCTGCCTTGCTTCTTCTGTTCTTAGCTTCCCCAGGAATAGACTGTTCTCCAAGTCGTATTCGATTCCTCCGAAATCCTTTTTCATAATCTTGAAAAAAAGGGTATTTACCGCGGAAAGCACTCCTTCATCGGAACGGAAGTTCTTTCGAAGGAAAATCTTGGGATAGCTTTCATCATGGTATTTTTCCAGGAATAGCTCCGGCCTTGCCATCCGGAAGCGATAAATGCTTTGCTTTACATCTCCCACCTGAAAGACATTGGGCTTTCCGAAGCGCTCCTGAGATAGGGCACGAACAATATATTCCTGCACAAGGTTTGAGTCCTGATACTCATCCACCAGGATTTCCCAATAGGATTTAGCCAGCTCATCCGCTAAGGCACTATAGCGGACTTCCTTCTCTTTCCTCATCTCTATCTCTTTAGTACCATATTTACCGGCTTCTATCTCATGATTAATTTCCGTCTCAGCCTCGATTTCTGCCTCTCCCTCGATAGTTCTACCGTCTCCATCCTGATACAAAAGCTTTAAGGCAAAATGCTCCAAGTCCGAAAAGTCCAGCACCGCCCTTTCTTCCTTTTCCTTTTGATAGCGCTCTAGAAAGAGAAGACAAAGTCGCACAAGCTCAAGGATTCGTTTCTGTCCCTTTTCCTCCACTTCCTCTTCCAGCACTTCCGGAAGCAGTCTATAGTTCTCCTGCCAGGTCTTTAGAGTCTTCTTTCCTCTTTCCCGAAGGGACTTTACCAGCTCTTTTCCCTCTGCCTTAGTGCTTTTCAGTCTTCCAAAGGAAAGATTTTCCAGTCCCCTGACCAACTCTTCCAGCGAATCGGTATGCACAAGGGCAAGGCACTGCTCTCGTTCTTCTAGAATTCGCTCTTCATACTCAATAGGGCCGTTCGGCTCTCTACATAGGTCTAAGGCTTCTTCATAGAGGAGAGAAAGATTTTCCAAACGGCTCTTCATATCGATGTAAAGGTCCTTTTCCCATTTCTCCCTACGAGAATGAGAGTCTTCCTCTAAAAGTCCCTGCAGATAGACCTTGGGAAAGGGCATGGCGCTGGCCAGATTATAAAGCTTTAGAATCAACTCCTCTATGCCTTTGTCCTTCTTTCCCATGGAGAACTGATCCACAAAGGCCAGAAAAGACTCTTCCTTCCTTTCGTACTCCTCCTCCAAAAGATCCTCTAAAATATCCGATTGAAGCAGGGACATTTCCCCGGTATCTCCAATCCGAAAATGGGCGTCTATGGAAAGGCCTGCATAATTTTCCTCGATCAGTCGCTTACAAAAGGCGTGAATAGTACTGATATTTGCGGTAGGGAGCAGGGCAATTTCCCGAAGAATCCGCTTGTCATACTCTTTTTGCAAATGCTCTTCCAGCCGTTTTTTGATTCTTTCCTTCATTTCCTCCGCCGCAGCCTCGGTAAAGGTCATCAAAACCAAAGAGGAAAGGGAAGCATTTTCCTCTAAAATCAGGGACAGCACGTGTTCCACCAGCACTGCCGTCTTTCCGGAACCTGCCGCCGCAGAGACCAGCAGATTTCCTTCTCTATGGGCGATTACCGCCTTTTGCTCTTCCGTCCACAATGCCATTTTACTGCCCTTTCTTCTGATACTTCTCTATCCACTCGTCCCAAATCGCTTCTTCCTCTCCCTTTTCCATGCTTCTATAGGAAAATCCGGGGAGGTCCGGATCAAAGCCGCAGATACTATGGTAGGGACAATAGCTGCAGGCCGTCTTATCCATGGTCTCCCGGATAGGGGAAATGGCCTTCTCCCCCTCCAGGATTCTCTTACAATCCTCTTCCACCCTTTCCCGCACATAGGAAAGCATAGCCAGAATCTTTTCTTCTTTCGCAACAGAGCCCTTTTCCTCTATAGAGCCGTTTTTCTCCTTTACCGGAAGCAAAAGGCTGTCCCCCTTTAGCTCTCTGTCCATGCGGAAAATGATGTCCTTATCCCCGTTGATTAGTCCCTTCGGTCTGGAAGCCTTCAGCTTTTCCTGAAAAAGCTCTTCCTCGGACTGTCCCTTAAAGCTAAGACTTGGGTTATCCATGGTGAAATAGAACAGTCCTGCAGGGTGAAGCTTATACTCCGGATGTCTCTTTTTCTCCTCCTCCAACAAGATGGATAGGTAGAGGGGTAGCTGAATCTGTAGTCCCGCCTTTAAAAGATCCAAAGAAAAATCCGTATTTCCGCTCTTATAGTCCAAAACCTTCAGGTAATAATTCTTCTCTTCATCCAGGTAGCTGTCCACCCGGTCCACCCTTCCCCGGAAGGACAGGGTATCGCTTTCATAGTTAAAATCCCGCTCCAAAGCTTCCACCTGAAAGTCTCCGCCGGAAAGCTGGCGCTCCAGCGCCCAGAGGATGGTTTTCGCATTTTCCTTAAACTTATGAAGAAAATATTGGTTCCGTCCCCCCTCTAAGAAGGGGGCAAATTCCGGATCCTGCTCACTTTCCGCTATAGCATGATTCAGATACTCCTGAAAATGCTGGGAAAGCACCTCGCCCTTGGCCTTTTCTTCCTTTACCTTCTTAAAAAAGCTTTCCACCAGCTTATGGTAAAGCTTTCCCAAATCAAAGGCCTGAATCTCCGCCTCTTTTCTTTCCTGCAAATGTAAGCCGTAGCGAAGAAAATGGAAAAAGGCGCAACGATTTAGCCCTTCCAGTCGGCTTACGGAGCCTCTGATTTTGTCTCCGTAAAGCTCCTTGGACAGTTCTTTGCTTAGGGGCAAATGTCGATTCTCCCAAAAGACTGCGTCCAAAAGTTTTTCCAAGTCCTTTTTGTACTCTTCCTTTTGCCAAAGGCTATGGAGAAGCTGAAAAGATTCCAGCTGAAAATAGGGAAGGACCTCTTCTTCCAAACGGAACAGGGCTTCCTTTTTGCAAAGTTTCGGTAATTCCTTGGATAGACTGGCCTTTGCCTGGGAAAAGCTCTGCATTTCCTGTATTTCCCGTTCCAACTTTCGAATCTTAAGCTTGGGAAATAGCCGTAGAACTTCCTGTAGGATGGGCGAAATACCTCCCCTGCCTTTTGGTATTCTTAAGGGATAGGACAGATACAGTTCTTCCTTGGGGCTTAGGAAGGCGTGATATAGGTAAAACTCCTGAATATAGCTTTCCTCCCATGCCAGGGGAGACAGGGTACAATGTTCCTGCCGTAAAAAACTTTTTTCTTCCTCGGTAAAGAGGGATTTCTTTTTTGGTGGCAAAGGAATCAGTCCTGCATTTAAGCCCAGGAACAAAAAGGCCTTGGGATTATGAAAACGGGATCGGGTTAAGTCTCCTACCAGTACCTGATCGTTTGTGGCGGGAATCTGCCGCAATTTTTCCAAGGATAAAGCCATATCGAAAAAGGCGGAAAACTCCTTTTTGTTTACCGGAATTTCTCCCAAGCCTTCCTTCATTTTGGAAAGAAGAAGCTGAATCTGGTTAACACTTCTTTCCAAGCTTTGGGAGAGAGAGTCCATGCCCTCATCCTTTAGAAATGTAGCCTCCTCTTCCAGCTTAAAGCGCTCCATAAGCTTTTCCGTAAAGCATTCCAAGCTTTCAATTCTTTCCTTAAGGCTGTGGCTTCCTTCATTTTCCTCTAAAAGGCTGAATAGAGCTTCCGCTTCCAAAAGGCTTTCCTCTTGAAAAAGACTTGTAAAGGCGGATTTTCCTTTAAGACCTTTGGCTCTTGCTTCATTTTCCAAGGCATCAATCCTGTCCTCTTCCTCCATGCCCCGGTAGGGAAAGGCTCGAAGATAGCGAAAGAAGGAGTCATAAAGCAGGCCTTTCTCCATCACCTCTAAGGCAGAGCGAAGAACCTTACTGAAGGGAGAGTCGAAGAGTTTAATGTCCTCCTCCAAAAAGAGGGGAATCGCAAATTTTCTTCCCTGCTGAAAAAAAGCATCCCTATACAGCTCCACATCCGGAAGCACCACCCCGATCTCCTGATAGCGATAGCCTCTTTCCTCTACCAAGTAGCGGATATGGCTGCAGGCCTCCTCCACCTCTTTAGAAATATTGGCGGCTTCAATGACGGAAATGCCATGGGGCAGGGAAGGATAGACTCCACCGGTATAGGGCTTACTCTTATCCATGCTTTCCGTCTGCGGGCTTTGCTCTTCTTTCGTCCCCGATTCTTGATTTTCTCCTTGTAAAAATCCCTCCACAAGGGTCTGCAAGGCAGGAATTTTTTCAAATCGGGGAAGTAGGGCACCCTCAGGCCTCGCTTCTCCGGTTCTACTGTCTATTTCATTTAGGGAAAGGGGGGGCAGAATTTCCACCCCAAGCTTCTCCCCTCTACTATAAAGCTCCTTTATCGCTTCTTCTGTAAGATAAAAAAGGGATTCCCGCTTCTTCCCGCTTCCAAGCTCGGAGATATTTTTCCCGGAAAACTCCAGGGAAAAATACAGCTCACCCGCCCTTTCCATCAAAACCTCTATGCAAAGAAGCTGGATGGGGGTAAAGCCGGTAAAGCCGTCAAAAATCAGGGTGCTGTCCTTTAAAGTATTGTCCTTCCAAAGGGCGGAAATTCCCTGATCCGCCAAGCCTTCCTCCGTGATTCTTCCGGTTTTGGAAAGGTAGAGCAGGAACTCTTCGTAAATATAGGCCAAATCCAAAAATTTGGCCTTCGTGATGGACCTTTTGGATTTTTCCGCGCATTTTCGTAAATCCTCCGGGCTTACCTTGTACTGCATACATTCGGAAATCTGGGACTTACATTCCTCCACAAAAGAAAGGCTTTCCGCCTCCCTTTGATAATAGCTTAGCTGCTTTTTCTTCTTTCCCAATATCAGGCGAAGAATCATCATTTTCCCCATCTCATCTAAGGAAAGGGGGCTCTTTTGATTGGTATTCTCAAAGGCACGGTAATAGAGTCTTTGGAAGCTTAAAACATCCACGTTCAAAATGCCCTTCCCCTGATTTTCCTCATGGGAAACGATTCTTTTTTGCATGGCAAGGGTATCCTGCTCCGGAACAAGATAATAAATCTGCCTATGATAATCCTTCCCGGCCTCCTGCAAAGCCTTTCGAATCAAATATTCCGTTTTTCCGGAACCGCCGGCTCCGAGGATGATTTGCAGCTTGGACATCAAAGCCTCCTTATTACGCTAAGCCTTCAAACATTTTTTCCACAAAAGCTTTACTATCCTTTAATTTGGGCAAATGAATCTGATTCCCCTCTCCTTCATTTCCCTCTATTAAATATCCCTCCTGTAAATCCGTATCCATTAGGCGAATCCAATGCAGGGAGTCTTCAAAAAGCTCCGGATAAAAATAATACAAAAGGGTGGTCATATCCCAGTTGTAAAAGCCGGGAATGCCATAGACTCTATCATTATAATGCATCCAGTCCTTTGCCTTCCCTAAAATATACTGCCCCAGGGAAGATTTTTCCAGTCTACGCTGACATTCTTCATAGGATAGGAGGAAGGCCAGACAGGCATTTCCGGTAAGGGTGTGGAGGTTCTTGCCGTTTTTTAGCACAAGCTCCGTAGCCTTATAATCAATGGAAAAGTTTAACTCCTTCATTTCTTTCTTGGCAAAAATCAGAGGCTCCGTAATTCCTCCCATAAAGTAAATGCCTTTCACATAGGAGAAAAACTCCGGGTCCAGCATATAGGCTCCGGCGATATTGGTGGTGGAGCCGGTTACCAAAATATCCACCTCTCTGGGATACTTTTTTACCACTTCTAAAATTTTTCGGGAGGCTTCGTTCTCCCACTGTCTTGGCGCATCCGCCCCGTACCAAAGAGGGATATCCTCTCTTCCTCTCTCCTTTAGCATTTTTTTCGTGTTTTCATAGACCACCACGGTTTTGTTATTGCCAAAGGAAGAGGATACTCCCAAAAGTTCAATGTCCTTTCGTCCTAAAAGATAGAGCAGGCAAAGGCCATCATCAATATCACAGTCCGGAATCCCCATGGTGTTGTCACAGTCAAAAAGAAGCTTTCTTTTTTCCATCCTACTCTCCTTCCTTATCCATCCTACCTTCCTCCTTATTCATCCTACTTTTCCTCCTTACCCATACTACTCTCCCTCCTTATGGAAAAACAAAATTTCTTCTTC
>NZ_DBHIGR010000113.1:0-7450 GCF_057249185.1 Oribacterium sp. | reverse complement strand
GTTAGGCACGCCGCCAGCGTTCATCCTGAGCCAGGATCGAACTCTCATAAAAAGTTAAGAGATTGCTCTCTTTAAGTTCTTTCTCCAGTCAAAATTTAGCTTAGCTTCATTTTGTCCTTTTTTACTTTTGGTTTATTAAACCGTTCGTGTAAGTTTCGTTTGAAACATTACTGAAAATTCTTCAAGAATCTTCAGGGTCTGTGTATTATTCGATCTTTGATTTTCAAGGTTCAGTTTTGCAAAAAATTTTTCGGTTCATCTTGGCTAAAGCCTTGATTTTCCTTGCTTTCTTTCTGCTTTTTGCTGTCTTGTTTTTTGCGACAGCTTGTGTATCTTAACACCCGATAATGGGACTGTCAAGCCATTTTTTGCCTTTTTTTTAGAATTTTTTTCCATTTTCAGGAAACAACTATATCTTGGTTTAAAGGCTTCTATATCTTGTTTTTTCTTCCTCTTAATTCATAAAAAAGATTCTTGTAAACAGATTGCTTTCCTTCAAAATGTAGGGAATACTTCCCGGTCGGGAAAAGCCTTCCAAAATCGTATCCTTTAGGGGGAAGTTGGGCAGAATACTGAGAAGTATCAAGGCAAACCAAAGCCAAAACACCCATTCCACCGCGGATAACGCCGCTCCGGAGAGCCGGTTTACCAGGTTAAGTCCCGGCAGCTTAAAGAGATACTCCAGAATTTGAAAGCCAATTTTCAAAAGAATCCGAAGAATAAGATATAAGATTACAAAGAAAATCACGCTATAAACCAACTGAAAGATTTTCTCCGAAAGATTGGCCTTCCACTGTTCCAAACCAATAAACTGATAAAACAAATCAATGTTTTCCATGGACTTGTCCGGTGTAGGATTACTGCCTAGCACATCGGAAAGCTGCGCTCCCTCCCTCTGAATCGGAAAGAAAAAGCCTGCAATGTTTTGCACCAGCTTCTGCAATTCCTGATTTTTGGCCAGCTCCTGCTGTACTATGGGCATAAGCAGCTTTGCCATAGCAATGGAGAGAAGCAGGGAGGTCATCGCAAATATTTTTTTCAATAATCCCTTCTTATAGCCATGCCATACCATGGCACTAAGGGAAAGGAGTAGGACTAAGCCTACTCCCATTTCACTCATTCCCATATTTTACCCCATAAAATGTTCTTCTCGTAAAATCAACTTATCGTCCTTATTGTACTTTGGACGAAGGAAAGAACTTAACTTCTTGCCAAGGCTTGGTTTCTCTGCCTGGTCTGCAGCTTCCTCCACCAAGTCCTCCGCACTCTTCTTATTCAGAAGAATTCCGTCCTCTTCCATAAGCTGAATTCTCTCATAGAGGGCGGTGATTCCCTTTTCCGTGATGGCACAGTCAATGCTGTCGGCATAGGAAATCGCATATTCCGCAAATTCGTCTATGCTCATTCCCGCATTTTTCTTTTCTTTTTGACCAAGAGGAGAATGCTTCTCCAGCGCATCGGAAATAGCGGATACGTCTTCTTCCTCTTCCCTAATTGGAGCTTCTCTTCTCTCTTCTCTTACAGAAGGAGCATCCTCAACAGCTTCCTCTTCTATCTCCTCGTCGTAGTCTTCATTTTCATCATCATAATACTCTTCTTCAGGCTCTGCGTCTTCAAAGTCCCGGGCAGGAGCTTCTTCACGGACTTCCGATGGAGCATCCTGCTTTTCCTTAGCCTCTTCTTCCTTCCGGGCTTCTTCCTCCAAAACCTCGGTATAGGGACGTGCAGGCCTATCGAAAATGGAAGGCTTATGGGGAACATACTCTTCTTCGACAGTTTCTTCCGCCTCTTCCTTCTCCGGCTCCGCTACGGAAGCTTCAAGATCCACGTCTTCCAGATCGCTATCCTCTTCTTCCTCCAGCTCTTCCTTGTTGGAAACGATGTCGAAGTAGTCAATAAATCTGGGTCTGTCCTCAGCCATTCGATCAAAATGATCGTACACATCCACCAATATAATAGAAGAAGCGTCCTTTGGATTCTGGATATATCTTTCGATTTCATCCACAACGGAGTACTTCAGCTTACCGGCTTCCTCAATAATTAAATCTCTTTCCTTCAGCTTCTCCGCAAATGGCGCAAAGCCCTTTTCATTAAGCTTGTCCGCATTGGTTTTCGCCACCTTAAATTCAAGCTTGTATTCCTGGTGGAAATACTTGATTTCCTCTACCGCGATCTTGAAGCCTTCTTCCAAAGTATCCGCTTCAATAATCATATGGTAGGTAGGGAATGACTCTTCCTTCTTATCAGTAGCCGCAGGTGCATCCACCTTTGCAACTTCCTTTCCTTCAGCCTTCTCCCCGGAACTTTCCTCGGAAAACTCTTCGGAAGCTTCTTTAGATTCCTCCCGGGAAGCTTTATCGGAAGCTTCCTCCGTCTCCTTCTTGGAAAATGCTTCTGTCTCCGACGCCTTTTCCTGCTCCGGCTTTTCTTCATCAGCCTGACTTAGCGCATTGCTCTCCGCCTGCTTCTCTTTTTCTCTTTGAATCTCTTCTCTGCTTACTTCCTTCGGTGCTAATACTCGGGAAGCTTCTTCCGGAAGCTCTCTAACGGGAGGCTTTTCTTCATATACAGCCTGTCCGGAATTCTTCTCTTCGAAAGCCGGTTGTTCCTTCGGAAGAGCAAAGCTCTCTTTCCGGGGTGCTCTTCTTGTATCCTCTTCAAAGGGACGATACCGAAGCTTTAAATCCTGAGCCTTGTCCACATATTTTCCCATGCCGAAAAGAAGAATCATCTTATCGCAAAGGGCGATGCAATCCTCTTCCCTTCCGGCTTCTCCATAAAGCTTTGCCAGCTCATAGAGCCACTTTTCATCCAGCTCGGTTTCGGTAAACTGCTCCAGGGGTCCCACCAGCTGGGAGGCCATAGCCCCCTTTGCCTTCAAAATCTTATAACGAAGCAGGTATTTTCTGGGATCCTCAGGACTTACATCCAGGAATTCCTTGTAAAACTCAATAGCCTCTTCGATAGAGCCGGAACGTAAGGACAGCTCTGAAAGCTTATAAAGAAAACGCTTTCCCACCGGAGCTCTCTCAAAGGCCATCAGAAGAATATCCTTAGCCTCTTCGTACTCTCCGTTGTACTCATAAATATCCGCTATGGAAGAAAGAAGGTTTGCATTACGCACCCTATTCCAGTCAATGGTATCCGCAATCTGCATAGCAGTCTTGTAATCTCCCTGACTGCTTAACTTTTTAATCTGTTCTGCCTTGATACTAAACTCGTACTTGTCCATAATACCCCTTCCACTTCCTATAAACTGACTCTTCCGTCCAATGCTCTAAGAAGTGTTATTTCATCAATATTTTCTATATCTCCCCCTACAGGAACCCCGGAAGCAATACGGCTTAAGGGCACTCCTAAAGGTTTAATCAGCTTTGTGATATAGCTTGCGGTGGTTTCTCCTTCCAAAGAGGAGTTGGTGGCAATAATCACCTCTTCCACCTCTCCCTGCAAACGAACCATCAGCTCCTTCAAACGGATGTCTTCCGGTCCTATGCCGAGCAAAGGGGAAATCGCCCCGTGGAGAACATGATAAACTCCCTGATATTTGCCTACTCGCTCATAGGCAGACATATCTCTCGGGTTTTCCACCACCATAATCTGTTTATGATTTCTTTCCGCACTACTGCATACCGGGCAAAGCTCCGCGTCCGTTAAGGTACAGCAGCATTTGCAGTAGCGAATACTGTCTCTGGCCTTTTTGATGCTGTCAGCCAGAGCATAAGCCTGTTCTTTCTCTCCGTTAATCAGAAAGTAGGCTAATCTTTGTGCGGACTTCGGACCAATGCCGGGAAGCCTGGAAAGCTCCTGTACCAGACGGTCCATATCCTTGGAAAAATACTCCATTAAAATCCTAACCCCATTCCGCCGGTAAGCTTGCCCATCTCCTGATTGGATTCCTTCTCAATGTCGGAAAGGGCCTGGTTCATTGCCAGTACAATCATTTCTTCCAAAGTTTCCACATCTTCCGGATCTACGGCATCCTTATTCAGGCTGACACTTAAGACCTTTCTCTCTCCGTTCAGCACTACCTTAACGGCACCGCCTCCGGCCTGAGCAATGTATTCCTTTTTCGCCAGCTCCTCCTGGGTTTCTTCCAGCTTCTTCTGCATCTTCTGATACTGCTTCATCAGATTATTCATATTCATGCCGGGCATTCCCCCGCCAAATCCACCATGCTTTGCCATAGCTCCTCCTTAATTTTAAATTAAGCATAACTTTTACTATTTTACCATGAATCCCAAGAATAAATCTATGAGAAATCTTATAATTCCCTTACAGTGTGGAATTTTTATCCTTTTATTTCCGCAAAACAAGCACTTGCTTTATTCCTGATCGCTAATCTCTATCGTCATGGAAATTTTGTTTAAATCTTCATCGGAAACGTATCTGGTACTGCGTTCTTCCGTTTCCACCTTTCCCAAAACAAAGTGAAATTCCTTTTGATATTTTGCGGAAATCACCTTCCCGATTTCCAGGAGCTCCATATCCGTAAGCACATTGGAAAGCATTCCCAGACTTGGGGCAATCACCATGGACTTCTTATCCTTTGCCGGATAAACTCTGGATTTCGCCAAAGCCTGTTTCACCGTGGGGGAGTCGAAGTAATTTTTGATAATATCCCAGTCCTTCTTTAAAAGCATATAGTCCTCATACTGAGCTTTCGGAAGAACGACTTCCTTTTCCATGGCTTCCGGTATATCTCCATTTTCCTCCTTGGAAAATGCTGTCCTTTCTACAGGAAGAAAGCTTCCCTTTTCCATCTTTTCTTCCAACTCCCGCAGTCTTTGTAAAAGAGCATCCGTCTTCCCTTCCATCTCCGGATGAGCCAGCTTTACCAAGGTACTTTCCAGTAAAACCCGCTTCTGTCTGGCAAAACGATACTGCTGTAAAAGCTCTGTCAGTAAACGGATACCCCTAAGTATTTCTTCCATGGAAAGACTTTCCCCATCGGAAAGAAGTTGTTTTTTATTTTCTGCGGACAAATCCATCAAACCGTCAATCTTCTCTACGGTTTTTGCCAGCATAATATTTCGATAATAGTTCAGTAAATCGGAAGTATATTGGCTAAGTTCCTTTCCCTGCTCCAAAACATCGGCCACCAATGCCATGGCTTTTGCTATATCCTTCTCTCGAAGGGAAGCAATCATTTGGGAAAATGCTGCGGTATCCACCGCTCCCAATATTTTCAGCGTATCTTCATAGCTGATTTCTCGCTGAAAATCATAGCTGGCGCACTGGTCCAAAAGGCTCACCGCATCACGCATAGAGCCATCCCCCATACGGGCGATATATTGGATAGCCTCTTCTTCAATGGCAATATGCTCTTCTTCCACAATATGTCTCAATCTATCCGCAATGATGTCCGCGGGAATCCTTCGAAAATCATAGCGCTGACAGCGGGAAAGAATGGTTATGGGCAGGGCATTTGGCTCCGTAGTAGCCAGGATGAAAATGGAGTATTCCGGTGGCTCCTCCAAAGTCTTCAGAAAAGCGTTGTGGGCCGACTCTGTCAGCATATGTACCTCGTCGATAATATAGACCTTATAGCGCATACCCACAGGAGGATACTCCACCTGTTCCCTAATCAAACGTATATCATCCACCTTATTGTTGCTGGCCGCATCCATTTCATAAACGTTAATGCTGGTGTTGGACAAAATGGCCTTACAGTTTGCACACTCATTACAGGGATTTCCATCCTTAGGATTTAGGCAGTTCACAGCTCTTGCCAAGATTTTCGCCATGGAGGTTTTACCTGTTCCTCTGGTACCACAAAAAAGGTAAGCATGACCAATACGATCATGACTTACCTGATTCTTAAAGGAACGAGTGATGGCATCCTGTCCCACCAAATCATCGAAATCCCGGGATCTCCATTTTCTGTATAAAGCGGTATATGACAATTCTTCTTATCCCTTCTATATCGTTAAAACAGATAAAATTGGCGCATAAGTTCATCAACTTCTTTTTAAATATGCTCTTTAAATAAGCTCTTTAAATAAGCTCTATAAAAAACTTCATCATCGGCTACTCTTCATCTCCAAAAGAAATACCCAGCATCTTGGCTTCCCTCACAATTCCGGAATCCGGATCCACAGTTTTTAATTTACCGGCAATATCTGCCAAGGGAACCGTTGTGATTTCATTATTCTTTAAAGAAAGCATCACGCCGTATTTTTCCTTCTTAATCATTCTGGCAGCTTCCGCACCGATTCTTGTGGCAAAAACACGGTCATAGGGAACCGGCTGTCCACCTCTTTGGGTGTGTCCGGGAACAGTTACCCTAACCTCTGCACCGGTTTTTTCCTCTATTTCCTTCGCCAGCTTATAGGCTACGGAAGGATGATTCTTCCTATCCTCCGCCAGCTTCTTCTTTAATTCCTTCTTTGTCAGCTTAGATTCATCCTTGGAAATAGCCCCCTCTGCTATAGCTACAATGGAGAAACGAGAACCACTTGCATGACGCTCCGCAATTTTCTTACAAACTGCATTGATATCGTAGGGAATCTCAGGAACCAAAATAATGTCGGCGCCACCGGCGAGTCCGGCATAAAGGGTAAGCAGTCCTACCTTATGTCCCATAATCTCTACAATAAACACTCTACCATGGCTGGCAGCTGTAGTATGAATACAGTCAATGGCATTGGTAGCTACTTGAACGGCAGAATAAAAACCGAAGGTCATATCCGTACCATATAAATCATTATCAATGGTTTTGGGACAACCGATAACATTCAATCCTTCTTCCGACAAAAGATTGGCTGTTTTTAAAGAGCCATTACCTCCTAATACCACAAGACAATCCAGGCGAAGCTTTCTATATGTATGCTTCATCGCCTCAACCTTGTCCAATCCATTGGCATCCGGTTCACGAATCTGTTTGAAGGGTGTTCTACTGGTTCCCAGAATGGTTCCGCCTTCTGTCAAAATTCCGGAGAAATCGGAACGCTCCATCTTGCGATATTCGTCATAAATCAGACCCTTGTAACCATCCAGAAAGCCATAGATTTCCACGTCTCCCAATAGGTTATATAGGGTTTTTCCCACACCGCGCATGGTTGCATTTAAAGCCTGACAGTCTCCTCCACTGGTTAATATTCCTACTCTCATCCTTACCCCCTTTAACACACTACGGCAGAAACCTTGCTTTTCTACAATAGAACAAAGTATAAGGAAAAGCAATAAAAAAAAGAGACTATTAAAGTCTCTTTCGTTGCGGGAGATGGATTTGAACCAACGACCTTCGGGTTATGAGCCCGACGAGCTACCAGACTGCTCCATCCCGCGATAATCAAATGGGGCCTACAGGGCTCGAACCTGTGACCCTCTGCTTGTAAGGCAGATGCTCTCCCAGCTGAGCTAAGACCCCATATAAAGACATTTCTGTCTTAGTGGATGGAGGTGGATTCGAACCACCGAAGTCAGTGACAACAGATTTACAGTCTGC
>NZ_DBHIGR010000112.1:0-7526 GCF_057249185.1 Oribacterium sp. | reverse complement strand
GTAGCAGGGGCTTATAGCCCCGAGCAAACCACCCGTTTGACGGGTGGTAGTGATTTTTAAGAAGTATTAATGATAAAGCGTGGGATATCTAGTTTGGGGAATAGTTCAGACCTGCCTTTTTTAAATTATGTTTTATGCTTTTCTTTTAATAGCATTTCCCCTACGGTTCTCCCTACAGCCCCGCCGGATTGCACTGCTTCGGCAATGCTTTGAGAGGGGGCAAGGCTTTGTCCTGTCAGGAAAAGTCGGGGGGAGGCTGTTTTCTTTTCTTCTTCTATAAGAGCGGAAACAGCAGCATTTTCCTCCGGAGTAAGTGCTCCCACAGCCAAGACTAAGGCTTTACCGATAAAGAAGCAAGAGCCTTCTTTTGTTTTAGCCTTTAAGAGATAGCGGTAAGAGGAAGCTTCGTCTTGGGTATGTGCAATGTACCGTGCTTCTTCCCCTGAAAGAAGATAAATTTCTTCCACCTCTACTCCCACTCTGTGGGGAACCTCATAATTTTCCAGAAAAAGGGAAAAATGGGACAGAAGCTCTTTAGGCTGAACGGTCTTTGCAAAGAGCCCGCTGATTCCTTCCGTGCTTTTTCCTAAACGTCCTCCAAGGCTTTCTTCTTTTTCTAATAAAATACTGTTTTCAATCCCAAGATCCGCTGCGGCGGAAATGGCGGCTAAGCCGGAACAGCCGCCTCCCACCACCAGCAAATCAGAAAAAAAAGACTCTTCCGCTTTGGGAAGAGTCAGGCTTTCGGAAGTGCGGAAAATCAATTGTGGGCATCTCCCATCATGAATTCAACAACCTTCTTCATGTCCTCCGGCTCATGGACAATCAGTTCCAGCTCCTTGATATAAGCCTTGTCCAACATCTGGGACATCATCAGCATCTGGGAGAGCTTGGACTTCAAGTTAATTCGGTCTCCTTCCGGAGAAACCAACTCTACCTTTCCATGTAAGTCATTCAAGAGCTTAAATAAGCCTTCCACGTTGTTTACGTTTTCGATTTTCATAGAATTCCCTTTCTCTAAGACATGTACTGCGCGTAGTGCGATGGTTTCACCTTAGTATAAAGCCGGGGAAAATGCAAGAAGAAATCTTTTGGAGAAAAGAGGAAATTTCTTTGCTGTTTTCTCCGGATATTTTCCGGGAAAATCTCAGATTTCACAAAAGAGGGAAAGAAAATCATTTTTATGGCAAAATGTAAAAAAAATTACTGTGCAAACGGGGAAAAATCGTTAGAATAGAAAGGCGACTGCAAAAACAGCGTAGTAATTGCAAAAAAAGAAAGGAAGAAAAATGGGAGAGGATATAAATAAAGACGAGGACTTCTTGGAGAAGCTGGGGCTTTCCAAAGAAGATGTTGACCTTTTAGAACATAAATTAAAAGAGCGGGAGGAAAGAAGGAAGGAAGCGGAAAGAAAGGAAAAGCCCATCACGGCTTTATTTCCCAAGGTGGTTTTGGCTTCCGCATCTCCAAGAAGACAGGAGCTGATTCAGCTTCTGGGACTTAAGGCGGAGATTCATCCCAGCGGAATAGCGGAGGATGTAAATGATGCGGATCCCAGTCTTTTGGTGCAGAAGCTGGCCTTTCAGAAGGCGGAGGACGTGGCGAAGCAGTATCCGAAGGACTATCTTGTGATTGGGGCGGATACGGTGGTATTTTTCGAGGATCGGATTTTGGGAAAACCGAAAAATGAGGAGGATGCCTACAAGATGCTTTCCGCCCTTTCCGGAAGAACCCACCAGGTATACACCGGAGTCAGCCTTCATTTTCAGGGTAAGAAAATGGGCTTTTACGAAAAGACCGAGGTGCAGTTCGCAAGACTTACGGAACGGGAAATTTGGGATTATATCGAAAGCAAAGAGCCTATGGATAAGGCGGGAGCTTACGGGATTCAGGGACGTTTTGCCCCCTTTGTAAAGGGCATTGCAGGGGACTATTACAATGTGATGGGCCTGCCCCTTGCCAGACTTTATCAGGCTTTGAAGTTTTTAGGCGCTGAAGGAGAGGCGATTTAAGGAAAGAAATGTCATAGCAGTAGAAAGGAACTAGAAAATGAGTAGTGAAAAGCAAAAACGAAGTAAGTTCAGCTCTCGCCTGGGCTTTGTCTTATCCGCCGCAGGCTCTGCGGTGGGCTTGGGAAATATTTGGAGATTCCCCTATTTGGCGGCGAAGTACGGGGGAGGAATCTTCCTTTTGGTGTATCTTTTACTGATGCTTACCTTCGGCTATACCATGATTATTGCGGAAAGTGCCATCGGAAGAATGACCAGAAAGAGTCCTGTGGGCGCCTATACTCACTTCGGAAAGGACTGGATGTTTAAGGCAGGAGGCTGGATCAATGCCATTATCCCCATCCTGATTGTGCCCTATTATTCCGTCATCGGCGGCTGGGTATGCAAATATCTTTTCGGCTATATCAATGGAGAAACGGAGGCTCTTGCCACAGCGGAGTACTTTACGGAATTTATTGGAAATGGGGTAAAGGCGGAGTTTTGGTTCTTGATTTTTACTTTTTTGGTGATTTGGGTTATCTTTATGGGTGTGGAAAATGGAATCGAAAAGGTTTCCACCTTTATGATGCCCATTCTTGTGATTCTGGCCATCCTGCTTTCCATTTACGCCATCACCAGAAAGGGAGCATTTGCCGGGGTAAAATACTTCTTAGTCCCCAATATCAAGAACTTCTCTTGGATGACGGTGGTTTCCGCCATGGGACAGATGTTCTACTCCCTCTCCATTGCCATGGGAATCCTGATTACCTTCGGTTCCTATATGAAGTCCGACCTTTCCATCGAAGAATCCACCAGTCATGTGGAGATTTTTGATACGGCTATCGCGGTTTTGGCAGGACTGATGATTATTCCTGCGGTTTTCGCCTTTTCCAATGGAGACCCCTCCGTATTAAAGGCCGGCCCCTCCCTGATGTTTATCACCATGCCGATGATCTTTGCCAGCATGGGCTTCGGGCGAGTAGTAGGCATTCTATTTTTCGTTCTGGTCTTCTTTGCGGCGCTGACCTCCGCCATTGCCCTTGCAGAAAGTGCGGTTTCCACCTTCCAGGATGAGCTGAAGTGGAGCAGAAGAAAGGCCACTCTGGTTTTGCTTTTGATTATGATAATTTTGGGAACCCTGAGTGCTTTAGGCTATGGCCCTCTGTCCTTCATTACCATACTGAAAAATATGCCTTTCCTGGATTTTTTTGATTTCCTGACCAACTCTGTCATGATGCCTATCGCAGCCATGGCTACCTGTCTTTTGGTGGTGCGAGTGATCGGCGTAGACGGTATTGCGGTGGAGGTTATGCGAAAGGATGCTCCCTTTAAAAGAAAGGCGGTATTTAATTTTATGATCAAATATCTTTGCCCTTTCTTTGTGGCGATTATCCTGTTCAGCTCCGTAGCCGGCGTGCTGGGATGGATTAAGTTCTAAAAGTGTCGAAACAAAGCGCTGAAGCAAAGCGTCGAAACAAAGCGTCGAAATATGTCCTAAAAGCATCAAAAATATTCCTTGCAAAGTTTTCGGCAGAGGAGTATTCTTAGTATCGTAAAAATGAATGTTCTTCAGGGCGGGGTGTAAGTCCCCACTGGCGGTAAAGTCCGCGACCTGCGAAAGCAGTTGAACCGGTGTGATTCCGGTACCAACAGTATAGTCTGGATGGAAGAAGACGAGCGTTGTGCTTTCTGCCCTGTACTTTTTGTACAGGGCTTTTTATATTTTCAAAGGTGTTTTACAAAAAAGAAGGAAAATGCCCGGTCCTAAAGCCTTTCGAAAAGAACCACCGGAAGAATGCGACTTGCAGAGAATGCAAAGAAAGTGAGGACAGCAATGAAAGCAGAAAGTCAGGGAAGAATGGTGAGCAGTGTGAAGAAGAGCAGTGTGGGATTTTTGGCGGTTACGGGTATTTTATCCGCTATCGCGTATATTTTGATGTGGATTGAGTTTCCCATCCCCTTTTTGATTCCCCCATTTATTAAGTTTGATTTTTCGGATTTCCCGGCTTTGATTGCAGCTTTTGCTCTGGGTCCTGTTTCCGGTGTTTTGGTGGAGCTGATTAAGAATGTTTTGCACGGCTTCAGCTCCGGATCCTTCGGCGTAGGAGAGCTTTCCAACTTTATCCTTGGGGCAAGCTTTGCAGGTACCGCAGGATTTATTTATCAGAGAAATAAGACGAAGAAGGGCGCAATTATTGCCTCCGTTGTTGGTGCAGTGGTTATGGCGGCTATTTCCTACCCCTCCAACCTTCTGGTGGTTTATCCCTTCTATTACAATTTCATGCCGAAAGAGGTAGTGCTTTCTGCCTATCAGTTGATTCTTCCCTCCATCGGCAGCATTGAAAAGGCTTTGCTTGTCTTTAACGTGCCCTTTACCTTTGCAAAAGGTATGATTGACGTAGTTCTCTGCCTATTACTGTATAAGGGTGTATCTCCTTTCCTGCATAAGTTAAACGGAGAGGGATAATCTAAGTCCTCTCCATTTCCCCCTTGCGTTCAAGGCAATATTTTGTACAATAAGAGGGAGACAGAGAGAGGTGTCGGATGAACAGAGAAGAATTTGATGACGAGTATTACCAGCAGAAAATGATGGAACACCGCATTCGGATGGAGAAGCGGAGAGAAAAAAGAAAGAAGGAGAAGCGCCTGCATATCCTGCTCTTTTTTCTTCTGCTTCTTTTGTTGTTCCTGGCTTTTATCGGGGTACGTTATGCCCTGCCCTATGTGCAACAGCAGGGGGGAATTTCCTTTGGAAAAAAGGTCTCTGAAAGCACGATTGCCAAGAATCGCCCGGTGGTAAAGCTTGGGGAAGGGGAAACGGAAGAGAAGGGCGATGTAGTAGAGGCAAGTGAAACTCCGGCTCTTTCGGAAAAGGATGAGGCCTTAAAGACGGCGGAGCTTCAGGCGAAGCAGTATGATTATGACAGTGCCATCGCCACCTTAAATGCTTTGAACCTGTCTTCCGATACGGAGATTTCCGCGAAGATTTCTCAGTATGAAGAGGAGAAGGGCAAGCTGGTTCCTGCCAATATGGATGATATCACCCACATTTTCTTCCATATCCTGATTGTGGACCCATCCAGAGCCTTGACGGACACTCATCAGGGAAAGCAGTTCAATTCCGTAATGACCACCATTCCGGAGTTTGAGGAAATCATCAAGGAAATGTACGACCGGGGCTACGTGATGGTACATATGCATGATCTGGCGGAAATGCAGGAACAGCCGGACGGAACGAAGAAAATGGTGAAGAAGCAGATTATGCTTCCGGAGGGCAAGAAGCCCTTTGTGATGTCCCAGGACGATGTGAACTACTACGTTTACATGGAAGGTCATGGCTTTGCAGATAAGATGGTTTTGGATGAAAACGGAAAGCCTAAAAACCAGTATACCGATAAGGACGGAAATGTTACCATTGGGGACTATGACTTGGTGCCGATTTTGGATAAGTTCGTGGAGGAGCACCCGGATTTTGCCTACCATGGCCATAAGGCGGTGATTGCATTTACCGGTTATAACGGCGTTCTTGGCTATAGAACCGATGAGACCTTTGATCCCAATTCTCCGGCATTGGACCCGAAGAACAGGGCAAACCCCAATATTGAAGAGGATAAGGAAACCGTTAAGAAGATTACCAAGGCCATGAAAGAGGATGGCTATGAATTTGCCTCCCACTCCTGGGGACATATTAATTTCGGCACCAGAGATTTGGCTTCCATTTCCAAGGATACGGATCGTTGGGAGAGAAATGTGGAGCCTCTTCTGCCGGATCCCTGTGAGGTTTTGCTTTATCCCTTTGGAGATGATATCGGGGACTGGCATCCCTATCAGAAGGGAAAGGAAGACGGAAAATATGATTTGCTGGAGGCGGCAGGCTTCCGTTACTTCTGTAACGTGGATTCCGCAAGGGTTTGGATGCAGTACGGAGATGATTTTGTCCGGCAGGGAAGAAGAAATCTGGACGGTTATCGCCTGTATGAATCCTACAGCGGCGCGGCGGATAGACTTTCCGACTTGATTGACGTGAAGAAGGTCTTTGATACCAGAAGACCTACCCCTGTAACTTGGGAATAAAGAAGCATTTGGAGAGGAAGAAAATGAACCGGAAACTAGACACCGAAGAGGTACGACATTTATTTGAGGGAATGCAGCAGCTGGAAACCACGGAAGAGTATTTCCGTTTTTTCGAGGACCTCTGTACCATCAATGAGCTTCTGGCGATGGCCCAGCGTTATGAAGTGGCCAAGCTCTTGCAGGAAGGCAAAACCTATATCGATATAGCGAAGGCCACCGGAGCCTCCACCGCAACCATTTCCAGAGTTAACCGTTCTCTCCATTATGGAGAAGACGGCTACGCGGTAGCCTTTGAGAGGATAGCCAAAAAGGAAGAGGAAAAATAAAAGGAACAGCTTTAAACAATCAAAAAGCTTCTCGACGATATAGCATGGAACCGGGGCACGCTCTCGCTAGCCTCGCCACGCAGCGGTTCTAAGCTTTCAAAAAACAAAAGCTAAGAACCGGCGGGCTCAGACTACCCCGTATTCCAAGGCTATATCGCTGAGAAGCTAGCCTTGTTTGATGGTTACTGTTCCTTCTATTTCTTATTCCTCTTCCTTTTCTTTTGGCTATCCTCCATGCGGTCTGCAATCTTCTCCATAAGTTGCTTTTTAAGGTAGACGTCAAAGGCAAGGAGACTTAGGAAGGAAAAGCTTTGGAGCTGTTCCCGCTCCTGTTCCTCCAAATCCGCAAAAGCGGGATCTTGTTCCGAAAAGGAGCTATTGGCGGTTTGGAATTTTTTCTCTAAATCCTCCACTAAGCTTTGCATTTCTCCATTGGCAAAGGAGAAGATTTCTTCGTAAATATCCGTGAGTCTGGGTTTACTGTGAAGGGAAAAATAATTTTCCGCTAAGGGGTCCACCACGGTACGGATGTCGGAAAGGCTCAACATACTCTTATAATAGTAAATCAAAAGCAAAATCAGCATGTGATTCTTGTTGTAGCGCTTTCCCACCGGAGGAGGCAGAATCTTATTTTTGGCATAATTATTAATCATGGTCTTGGTGAGAGCCTTGTCCTCCGGATGACGTTTCATAGAGGCCAGATGTTCCTCCATAAATCCGGTTACCTGATCCATGTATAGGTCCAGAGAGGGCAGGCTTCCCGCATGCACATGATGTAAACTTTTAAGATATTCGGTTAATTCATTGAGATATTGTTCGTCCATAAAGATAAGTATAGCATAGCAAGGAAAAGAAAGGAAAGCCATGGAGCTGAAAAATATACTAAATAAAGAGCAGTACGAGGCTGCCACCCATGGAGAGGGGCCTCTCTTGATTTTGGCGGGGGCAGGCTCGGGAAAAACCAGAGTGCTGACTCATAGAATTGCCTACCTGATTTTGGAAAAAGGGGTTTCTCCCTATCAGATTCTGGCGATTACCTTTACCAATAAGGCGGCCCAGGAAATGCGGGACAGAGTCAATCAGCTTCTGCCGGAGCGGCAGGGGGAAATCTGGGTTTCCACCTTCCATAGTATGTGCC
>NZ_DBHIGR010000111.1:0-7530 GCF_057249185.1 Oribacterium sp. | reverse complement strand
GATGCAGTATAGGCATGAAAGAGGGCAATCTGAGCCCGCCGGTACTTGCGAAAAACAAGGGTACCGAAGTTTTTCGCTTAGTATCCGCTGCGAAGGCGAAGTTAGCGGGAGCGTGCCCGATTTCATGCCTATACTGCATTGGAGCGAATGCCTTCAATGGTTACAGTTCCTCTATCCATATCGAAGGATCCGTAAAACCATTCTCCCCTTTTTGGTGTTTTTCTCAAGGCCAAGGTAATGGAACTTCCCCAGTCCTCTGACGGAAATCTTTTCTCCCCCCTTTAGACTGCTGCTGCCTTTCGCCACCAAGCCGTCCTTATACACCAGTTCTTTGGCGAAGTATTCCTGTGCCTTTCCTCTGGAAAGGTGGAAGACTGCGGAAACGATACCGTCCAATCGCTCGGAGGCGGCAAAAATCTGCTCCTCTATTCTTTCCTGTTTGGGGGCGAGAGCTTCCTCACACTCTTTGATTTCTACAGCGGTATGGCGAATCTGCTGCAAATTCTCCAAGAGATAGTCCTTCATTTTCCGAAGCAGGTAGACATAGCTTTTCTCATCCCGAAAGAAGATATCTCCCAGCATTTCCCGCTCTATCCCAAGGCTCATAATGGCTCCCAGCACATCTCTATGGGACAATTCTTCGGAAAACTTTTTCTGCTTTCCCTGAATTTCCAAAAGCACCACAGGATTGTCTTCCAAAAGAAGCTCCCTGCACTCCTCTTCCTCCATAAAGCTTGGGTAAAAGAAAAAGGCCTGTCGTTCCGCCTCTTCTCCTCCCAGAAGCAGAAACTTAGCCCCTCTTTCCCTTTTGATTTTCTCTAAAAAAAGTCCCCTTTCTCTTTCCGATAAAAAGGGACTGTTTCGCACTATGCCGCGCTCTTCTGTTTTTCGCCAAATATCTTCCACGTGGGCAAGAATATCTTCTCTGTCTTTCATGGTCTTTTATTGTCTCGCTTACTATTTCCTATATCTATCTTTCAAACAATCATACTTAGGAATTAGAGCTTTGCTCCAAAAACTCCACTTCTCCCTGCATCCACACATTGCCCTTAAAACGGCGGCCAATGGCGGGGACTCCCAAAAGATCTTTTTCATTGATGCAAACGCGAAATACCGCGTCCATACATCTTACTTTTAAATCCAGGATATTTTCATGGGTATAGACGTTGCTCTTTACCCGAATATTCACAATCTCTCCCAAAATGGAATACTGGTCGCACTCCACCCCGGTAGGCATAAAGGTAGACTCCACCAGGCTGTACAGGTCTTCCTTTTCGATTCTCTGATTCACCTCGGACATCAGATTCATATCGGTCTCCGTCAGGGTTTCCAAAGCATCCTGGTCTCCTGCCTTAGCCGCCTCGAAAAGCTTCATCTGCTCCACAAAGTGCTGTCGCTTTACCCACTCATCCTCCGCCTTCTTCTCTATGGGAAGGAGAATCTTTCCTTCCACGGAAAGTCCGGTCAGATAGACCTGCTTGGGCACCGCCTTAATCTGCATCCGTTTCAGCTGATGGGCTTCCAGAGAATTGCAAAGATAATAAATCAGGGTAATCCCTGAGGTAAAATCCTCCATCACGCCGGCATAGGTTTCCTTTTCTGCGTGGCGCTCAATGCTTCCCTCCACCGTTTCCACCCCTTCGTAGGAACGCATATAAGGGAAATAATAGTCCCTGTGAAAAATCCCCTCAGCATCTCTGTGACCAACCACAGTAATGCCCATAGAGGGAGCTACCGGAAGCTGATACTGCTCCACCACCTGTCCATTTCCATAGGAGACAAAGCTGCTGCGATATTTTTCATGTACTGCCCTTTGTAAATAAAACTCTGCATCCTTGTCTTCCTGCAATGCAGAAAACCCAATGGATCGTAGAAACTTATGCATTAGCCTTCCTCTTTCCTGACCTCTCTGAAACCATCTCCATATCTTACAACAAAGGCTACTGTCTTGCAAGAGCTACCGAGGAAGGTCTAAAACCTACATACCGGGGAAGGTCTAAAACCATACCGCATGTCCGAATCAAAGCCGCATGCCCGCATTCTCCCTAAATGGTCTTGAAAACAGGCAAGAATAAAAAAAGCCATGCGGTACAGGTCGGAAAGCGGGGATGATACCTTCCCCTTTTCCATCCTATGCCACATGAAAACTCATTTTACTGCTATATTAATGCTTTTTGAAAAACGGTATTTTCAAAGCCTCCTTATCTTCTCTATGCGGAAGCGCTGGAACCGCCCGGGTTACCCTTCTGGGTAGACTCAAAAAGGCTATGGGTTGCCTTATAAATCTTTCTGGCAATGTAAGGGTTGTTCATGGTGTAAAGATGCACACCGTCCACGCCGTGAGTCACCAGATCCACGATCTGATCCACCGCATAGGCAATGCCCGCATCTCTCATGGCAATGGGGTTATCCTCATACTTGTCCAAAATATTCTGAAACTTCTTTGGAACCTTTACCCCGCAAAGACTGGCCATCTTTAAGACCTGACGCTTGTTGATGACCGGCATAATTCCCGCTTCAATGGGAACATCAATTCCGGCCAAAGCGCAACGCTCCTGAAAAATGTAGAACTGCTTATTTTCAAAGAAAAGCTGGGAAATCAGGTGCTCCGCTCCCGCATCCACCTTGTTCTTTAAGTAACGAATGTCCTCTACTCTATCCGCGCTCTCGATATGTCCCTCCGGATAGCAGGCTGCGGAAATATGGAAGTTTCCGTGCTCCTTCAAAAAGGCAATCAGGTCGGAAGCGTAACGGAAATCTCCTCTATTCTCCTCTCCCTCCGGAATATCTCCTCTGAGAGCCAGGATATTCTTGATTCCGGCAGTCTTCAACTCTTCAATCTTTTCTAATACATCCTGCTTTGTTAAATTTATACAAGGAAAATGAACCACGCTGGGCACTTCGCAGACCTTCTTAATGTGCTCTGCAATAGGGATGGTGCTTTGGTTATTCTTTCCGCCCCCTGCCCCGTATGTCACCGAAATGAAATCCGGTTTTAAATCCCGAAGCTCATCCAAAGTGTCATATATGGTTTCAACCGGTGAGTTCCTCCGAGGTGGAAACACCTCGAAGGAAAACACTGTTTTTTCTTGAAATAAATCAACAATACTCATTTCTCAATTCCTTTGCCGCCTGGACAAGATTTGCTAAACTTGCCAAGGTCTCCTCGCTTGCTCTAGTCTTCAATCCGCAGTCCGGATTTACCCACAGTTTCTCTTTTTCAATCTTCTTCAGCATCTTTGCCAATGCTTCTCTAATTTCCTGAACGGACGGTACTCTGGGGGAGTGGATGTCATAAACTCCGGGTCCTACCTCTGTACGGAAATGGTTCTCTCTTAAGGAGTCCAAAATCTGTAAATCGGAACGGGAAGCCTCGAAGGAAATAACGTCCGCATCCATGTTGTCAATCGCTTTAATAATATCGGTAAACTCACTGTAGCACATATGGGTGTGAATCTGAGTGCCTGCCTGACATCCGCTGTGTACCAAACGGAAGGCGGGAATAGCCCAATCCAGATACTCACTGTACCAGTCAGACTTACGAAGAGGTAACTTCTCTCTTAAAGCCGCTTCGTCTACCTGAATAATCTTGATGCCGTTCTTCTCTAAGTCCAATACCTCATCACGGATGGCCAAGGCGATCTGCTTTGTGCTCTCCGCAATGCTGATATCCTCTCTTGGGAAGGACCAGTTTAAGATGGTTACAGGTCCTGTCAGCATTCCCTTCATGGGACGCTTGGTTAAGCTCTGTGCATAGGTGGACCATTCCACAGTCATAGCGGAAAGTCTACGTACATCACCCCAGATGATTGGCGGCTTTACGCAACGAGTTCCATAGGACTGTACCCAGGCCTTCTCGGTAAATAAGAATCCGCTTAAGAGCTCTCCGAAGTACTCCACCATGTCGTTTCTTTCAAACTCACCGTGCACCAGTACATCCAGATCCAAATCTTCCTGAATCTTTACCCACTCTGCAATCTTCTTCTGGTTAAATGCAATGTACTCTTCCTTGGTCTTCTCCCCCTTCTTAAAGGCAGTTCTGTTGGCACGAACATCCGCACTCTGTGGGAAGGAACCAATGGTTGTGGTGGGGAAGAGAGGAAGCTTAAACTCTTCCTTCTGAAGCTTTTCTCTCTCTTCAAATACAGGAAGTCTGGTGTAGTCCGCATCGGTAATCGCTGCACAACGATCCTTTACCGACTTGTCTTCACTGTTCGGTCTTGCTGTTGCAAAGAGCGCCTTATTCGCCTCTAAAACCTCCGGCTTAGCCTTACCGCTAAGAAGCTCCTTTAAGTCCAAAAGCTCTTCCAGCTTCTCGATAGCAAAGCTGAAATGTCTCTTTACTTCCTCGGAAAGCTTATTCTCTCCTACTAAGGTGTAAGGAACATGCAGTAAAGAGCAAGAAGTACTCAGTACTACGGAAATGCCCTTAGCCTCTAAATCCTTTACCTCCTGAATGGTCTTCTCGTAATGGTTTCTCCAGATATTCTTTCCGTTTACCAAACCGGCGAAAAGAAGCTTATCCTTGGGGAAGCCCTTGGCTACAAGCGCCTTGGTCTCCTTACCCTCTAAGAAATCAAGACCTACACCGTCAAAGGGGAGTGCCAAAATGCTTTCATAGGCATCTCTTACATCGCCAAAATATGTCTGTAATATAACCCTGGTGCTGCCCTTTACAGAAAGAATTCCCTGATATAATGCGGTAAAGAGCTCCAAGTCTTCCTTCTCCAGGTCTCTTACCAGATAAGCCTCATCAAAGGCAATCCACTTGGCACCAAGAGAAACGAATCTCTCCACATAAGCCTTATAAGCGGAAACTGCCTGCTCCAGGAAATCCTTCTCGGTCTTCTTCTCTGTATAGCGAAGAAGCTTTAATAAGGTAAATGGTCCGATAACTACAGGCTTAGTCTCAACCCCTAAAGCCTTTGCCTCCTCATACTCCTGGAAGGGCTTGTCTCCTACAAGGGAGATTACATCCTTATCGGAGATTTCCGCTACCATGTAGTGGTAGTTGGTATTGAACCACTTCTTCATAGCCAAAGCCTTCACGTCTCCAGCCTCTCCCTTATAGCCTCTTGCCATCGCAAAGTACTGCTCCAGAGGGCTTAAGGACAATTCTCTGTAACGATCCGGAATGATGTTAAAAAGCACTGCTGTATCTAAAAAGTTATCGTAAAAAGAGAAATCATTGGAAGGGATAAAATCCACTTCCTCCTGCTGCATCTTCAACCACTGCTTCTTTCGAATATCCTTTGCAAGCTCCTGCAGCTCCTGCTCGGAAACCAATCCCTTAAAAAACTTCTCTGTTGTAAACTTTAGTTCTCTTAATGCTCCCACTCTTGGGAAACCGATTACTGATGTTTGCATGCTTTTTTTCTCCTTACTTTTTATTTTCCTTTACAAAATGCTTTTCTTGTCATTCCTTAGACTCCCCCTAATGAGAGTCCTTGAAGTGGATATAGTATAGCGTAAAATGATTTCCTTAGGCAAATATAAAAAAACAGGACTTGGCTATAGTTTCTATCTATAGCCAAGTCCTTCACCCTAAATAGGTTCTCTCGCCCTTACTTCTATCTTATACCAAGCCCTGTGCCAGCATAGCCTCAGCTACCTTCTCAAAGCCGGCTACATTGGCTCCAACCTCAAAGTTACCTTCATGGCCGTAGCGCTTTGCCGCCTCGGATACGCTCTTGAAAATGTTTTGCATAATTCCCTTAAGCTTCTCATCCACCTCTTCAAAGCTCCAGGAAAGTCTCTGAGAATTCTGGCTCATCTCCAATGCGGAAACGGCAACACCGCCGGCATTGGCTGCCTTACCGGGCATGTAAAGGAAGTGATTCTCCAGGAACACATCCACAGCCTGCTCATCGGAAGGCATATTTGCTCCCTCTGCTACGCAGAAGCAACCGTTCTTGATTAAGGTCTTAGCCTCTTCTCCATTTAACTCGTTCTGGGTTGCGCAGGGTAAAGCCACATCGCACTTCACACCCCAGGGACGCTCTCCTGCATGGTAAGTCGCTCCCGCAACACGGTCGGCATACTCGGAAATTCTGCCTCTCTTCACCTGCTTAATGTCGAAAAGCACATCCAGCTTGATGCCTTCCGGATCATACACATATCCGCCGGAATCGGAGCAGGTTACTACCTTACCCCCAAGGCTCTGTGCCTTCTGGATGGCATACTGAGCAACATTACCGGAACCGGAAACCACAATGGTCTTTCCCTTGATTTCCTTTCCTACGGACTTTAACATCTCATCCACAATGTAGACCAGACCGTATCCTGTAGCCTCCGGACGAGCCAGAGAGCCTCCGAAGGTTCTTCCCTTTCCGGTAAGTACACCCTCGTACAAGTTGGTGATTCTCTTGTACTGTCCGTACATATAAGCCACTTCTCTTCCGCCTACACCGATATCCCCGGCAGGAACGTCTTCATTGGCTCCGATGTACTTATACAGCTCTGTAATAAAGCTTTGGCAGAAGCGCATAACCTCCGCATCGGACTTGCCCTTAGGATCAAAGTCCGCACCACCCTTACCTCCACCGATGGGAAGACCGGTCAGGGAGTTCTTTAAAATCTGCTCAAAGCCCAGGAACTTCAGGATAGACTGATTTACGCTTGGGTGAAAACGGAGTCCTCCCTTGTAAGGTCCGATAGCAGAGTTAAACTGCACACGATAACCGATATTGATATGGTGCTTTCCCTGGTCATCTGTCCAAGGCACTCTAAAACTAATAATTCTTTCCGGCTCTACAAAACGCTCCAGTAACGCATTTTTCCGGTAAAGCTCCTCATTGGCTGCCACAATAGGCTCCAGAGACTCTAAAATTCTCTTCGCTGCCTCTAAAAATTCTGCCTCATTGGAATGCTTCTTCTCCAGTGCCTGATAGACTTCACTTACATAGGACATAAACTTGCCTCCATTCTTTCCTCATTTACCGCTAAACTATAGCACTAAATCATTTTCAACTACAATAGGAAATATCTTGTATTCCGAAAAAGAATACTGAGACTGTTTTATTCTTCTTTTTCTTTGTCTTCCTGCAAGCTTTTTGTCAGTTCTAATAGCATCTTTTCTATCCTTAACCACTGCACTAGCTCTTCTTCTGTCAAATTTAATTTTTGAAATAGTCGTGATTTCGCTAATCTATATATTTCGCAAAATCCCCCGTTGCTACTTGTCAAGGACTTTTTAATCAAAATCATCTTTTTTTCGTCCGATTTTCTCCAATCGTCATTAGCTAATATCTATTCATTTCTTTTCTATTTTTAATTATCCGTATCTATTTCCTTAATCTTTTTCTCTATTTCTTCGATACTCGGCAAACTGCTCTTATATTCTGATTCAAGTAATTTAGTGATCTCATATTTGCTGATACCTATAGGCTGTGATATTTGTTCCAATGAATATTCACAAACAACATCGTTTTTATCTTTACAAATAAGAAGTCCAATCGTAGCATTATCTCTATCGTTTTTTAGCTCTCTATTCACTGCTGTTACATAGAAATTAAGCTGTCCTAAATGTTC
>NZ_DBHIGR010000110.1:0-7536 GCF_057249185.1 Oribacterium sp. | reverse complement strand
ATCCCAAAAGCTTCCAGTCCTTTGTAAAGCTTCCTGCTTTAAAGCTGGCAGGAGGACAGCTGGTGATTTCCGGAGAAACCATAGTCACCATTTTGGTGGGTATTTTAGTTGCCGTTGTATTATTGCTGTTTATTCATAAAACCAAGGCGGGACAGGCTATGCTAGCGGTATCCGAGGACAAGGGTGCAGCCACTTTGATGGGAGTAAATGTAAACGGTACCATTGCCCTTACCTTTGCCATTGGTTCCGCTCTGGCCAGTGTGGCAGGAATCCTTCTTTGCTCCGCTTATCCTACCCTTACCCCTACAACAGGAGCCATGCCCGGCATTAAGGCCTTTGTGGCTGCCGTACTGGGAGGAATCGGTTCTATTCCCGGAGCATTTATCGGTGGAATTTTACTTGGCGTATTGGAAAATCTGTCCAAGGCCTATATTTCTTCCAAACTGTCCGATGCCATTGTTTTTTCCGTTTTGATTATTGTATTGCTGATTAAGCCAAGCGGAATTTTAGGAAAGAAGATTATGGAGAAGGTGTAAGATGAAGAATGTACAAATGAAAAAAATCAAAGATATTTTTTTGAATTACGGAGTCATTCTTATCGTGTACTTTGTTGTTCAGTTATTCCTGAAATCCGGTTCAGTCAGTTCCCTGATGAAGGGACTTTTGGTTCCTTTATGTATTTATTCTATTTTGGCCATAAGCCTTAACCTTGTAGTAGGTATTTCCGGAGAATTGTCTCTGGGGCATGCGGGCTTTATGTGCGTGGGTGCTTTCTTTTCTGCAAGCTGCTCCATGCTTTTAAAAGGAAGCTCTCTACCTCCAATGTTGATTTTCTTTATTGCCCTCTGCATCGGCGCTATTTCTGCCGGATTCTTCGGCTTTTTAATCGGAATTCCGGTTCTCAGGCTGAAAGGAGACTATTTGGCTATCGTAACCTTGGCCTTCGGAGAAATTATCAAAAACATCATTAATGCTCTGTATTTTGGTGTGGATAAGAATGGTTGGCATTTTTCCTTAAAGGACGGTACCGCCGTTGCTTTGGGAGAAGGGGGAAAATGGATTATTAAAGGCGCACAGGGAATTACCGGTACGCCTAAGTACAGTAACTTCACCGTAGGAATTGTACTTCTCTTACTGTCTATGCTTTTTATCCAGCATTTTATTCATTCCAGAACAGGAAGAGCGGTAATGGCGATTCGTGATAATCGTATTGCGGCGGAAAGTATTGCATTACCTGCTTCAAAACTGAAGCTGCTTTGTTTTACAATTTCAGCGGCTATTGCAGGAATTGCCGGGGTATTGTATGCCCATAATTTAAGCTCTCTACAGGCTTTACCGAAAAACTTCGGATACAATCAGTCCATTATGATTCTGGTATTCGTGGTTTTAGGCGGAATTGGCAATATTCGCGGTTCTATCTTGGCCGCTGTTGTTCTGACTCTGCTTCCTGAACTTCTTCGTTCTTTAAATGACTACAGAATGTTGATTTATGCCGTTGTTTTGATTGTGATGATGCTATTTACTTCCGCCCCCGGCTTTATCGCTTTTCGGGAGAATATTCTTCATCGTCTGTTCCGTAAGGAGGTGAATGCATGAGTCTTTTAGAAGTGAATGCCTTAGGCATTTCCTTTGGAGGTCTGAAGGCGGTAGATCAGTTCCATATTTCCATTGATAAAAAAGAATTGTACGGCTTAATCGGGCCCAACGGTGCCGGTAAAACCACAGTATTTAACCTGCTTACCGGAGTTTACCAGCCAAATACCGGAGAAATTCTTTTAAATGGAAAAAATATTGTGGGAAGCTCCTGCATTGAGATTAACAAAAAAGGAATTGCCAGAACCTTTCAGAATATTCGATTATTCGATAAGCTGACAGTATTGGATAATGTTAAGGCAGGATTTTTCCAGGAAAATTCCTATTCCTTTATCGAAGGGATTTTTAGACTTCCCCGGTATTTTCAAAAAGAAAAGGAAATGTCGGATAGAGCTCTGGATTTACTCTCTGTTTTTCATCTGGAAGAGCATGCTTTGGACTTTGCGGGAAACCTCCCCTACGGAAAACAAAGAAAGCTGGAAATTGCAAGAGCACTGGCAACCAATCCTTCCTTACTTTTATTGGATGAGCCTGCAGCGGGAATGAATCCCAATGAAACGGAAGAACTGATGGACACTATCAGACTGGTTCGAGATCGTTTTGATATGACCATTTTATTGATTGAACATGATATGAAGCTGGTATCCGGCATATGTGATCGCCTTACCGTACTGAACTTCGGGCAAGTCCTTACAGAAGGAAAGACTCAGGAAGTGTTGCATGACGAGAAGGTTATCAAGGCTTATTTAGGAGAGTAATTATGGAACAAATTTTAGAGGTAAAGAATCTTCATGTACATTATGGGATGATTCATGCCATTAAAGGCTTGGATTTCCATGTGAACAAAGGAGAAATCGTAACCTTAATCGGGGCCAACGGCGCCGGAAAAACCAGTACCCTGCAAACGATTACCGGCTTAATTCCCCATTCCCAAGGAGAAATCATTTATAGAGGGGAAAATGTCAGCAAGCTTCCCGGATACAAGCTGGTTTCCAAGGGACTTGCCCATGTTCCGGAGGGGAGAAGAGTTTTTGCCAGTCTTACGGTATATCAAAATCTGATGCTGGGTGCCTACACCAGAAAGGACTCAAAGGAAATTGAAGAAAGTCTGAATATGATCTATCATCATTTTCCCCGTCTTTTGGAAAGAAAAAATCAGGTAGCCGGAACCCTTTCCGGAGGAGAACAGCAGATGCTTGCCATGGGTAGAGCTTTGATGTCCAAGCCGGAGATGATTTTACTGGATGAACCATCCATGGGCCTTTCTCCCATTTATGTAAATGAAATCTTTGATATTATTCAAAAGATTCATGAGTCAGGGGTAACCGTACTCTTGGTAGAACAAAATGCCAACAAGGCTTTAATGATTGCAGACAGAGCTTATGTATTGGAAACCGGAAACATTCGATTAGAAGGAAAAGCCGGAGACTTACTATCCGATCCTCAGGTAAGAGCGGCTTATTTATCGGAATAATTATGCCCAGAAAACAATTTATGGCTTATCTCAAGATCTTATTGCTTCTTTTCCTATTTTTGAGTCTTGTCAGCTTTGGCCTGCACAGGCATTGGAAAAATGCTCTAAAAAGCTATGAGGAGAACAGGAATAGCAGAGAAGAAGTTCAAGAGCCCCTTTCTCTGCTTCCCAGTGAAGAGGATGAGGAGGAGCCTGATTCTGACAGCTATCTTCGTTTTCAAAATGAATTTAAGCTATTGAATCAGATAGAAGAGGATGAAAGCTGGCAGAAAAACCTCTCTCTGCGAAGAAGATATGAAAAAATCGGAGAACTCTACGATAAAGAAATGCAGCGTCTGGTGAGCTATTACAGCAGAAATATCACCGGAAATGAGAGGGAAAACTTTTTTGCCGAGCAAAGTGTGTTTTTGAGTCAAAGAAGCATGGAGAGTAAAAAAGAGCTAAGCATGGAGAAAACCGGTGTAGAGGAAAATATTGACTACTTAAAAAAATATATTCAGCTGACAAAGGCTAGGTGTTCTGTTTTATTGGAGAAGATTTTTGAAGATCAGGACGGCTAGTCCTTTTCGTTAAAAGGAGCAAATTATGATAATTAAAAATATTAATATATCTATCCTTGCTGTGATTTTTATCAGTATTTTAATTTTATTTTTAGCTTTTGTCTCTATGCTTGGCAAAAATATATTCTACGGTGAAGGACAAAGCCTGGAAGAGTCGATGGAATGGCAAAGAGAACATTATGATACTTCCTTTTATAATGGTTTGCAAAAAGAAGAGTTTACTGTTAAAAGCTATGATTCTTATGTGCTCCATGGAGAAATTTTAAAGAACCCGACCCCTTCTTCTAAATATGTTATTATAAGTCATGGTTATAAGGATACTCGATATGGAAGTTTAAAGTATGCCTCTATCTATCTTTCCTTAGGCTATAATTGTATTATTTATGATTTACGAGGGCATGGAGCAAATGAAAGTACTTTTTGTAGCTACAGTGTGAGGGAAGGAAAGGATTTGGCGGAAATAGTACATTTTTTTCAGGCAAAACTGGGAAGGAATGCGGAGATTGGCTTGCATGGAGAATCTCTTGGAGCTGCCACAACAATTGCCTCATTGAAAGATGTACAAAATGTTTCCTTCGCTGTAGCTGACTGCGGTTTTTCCGATATCGAAAATGTTTTGGAGGAAATCTGGCGATACAGTCACATTCCAACAGCTATCGGCCCGGTTATGAACCAATATGCCAAGCTTCATTTCGGTATTCCTATTTCCGCCATGCGCCCCATCGACTCTTTGGCAAAAAATCAGGTGCCTATCCTTTTTATCCATGGAGAAGATGACCAATACATTTTGCCGGCAAATAGTGAAAGAATGTATGAAGCTACCAAGGGGAAGAGAGATTTGTTGTTGGTACCAAAGGCAGGTCATGCGGAATCGGTTTTTGTAAACAAAAGCCTCTATACAGAAAAGCTGAAAGACTTTTTGTCCTCCCTTGCCTCATAGCCCTAAGTACTGTATAATTTGTAAGATTGTGTAGAGAAGGTATTGCAGGCCTTCTTGTTTTGCTAAAACCTTACTCATTCAGAAATTCAGTAAGGAAATTTCTATACTGCATAAAGGGAGATTGTATGAAGAAATATGGTGTTAACGAATTAAGAAAAATGTTTTTAGCCTATTTTCAGGAGAAGGAACATTTGGTAATGAAAAGCTTTTCCTTGGTTCCCCATAATGATAATAGCTTATTGTTAATCAACTCCGGAATGGCGCCTTTAAAGCCTTATTTTACCGGTCAGGAAATCCCGCCAAAGAGAAGAGTGGCTACCTGCCAGAAGTGTATCCGTACCGGAGATATTGAGAACATTGGTAAGACTGCAAGACATGGTACCTTCTTCGAGATGCTTGGTAATTTCTCCTTCGGAGATTATTTTAAGTCCGAGGCTTTACATTTTGCCTGGGAATTTTTGACAGAGAGAGTAGGTCTGGAGAAGGATCGTCTTTATCCCAGTATTTACTTGGAGGATGAAGAGGCTTTCAAGGTATGGAATGAGGAAATCGGTATTCCTGCAGATCGTATCTATCGCTTTGGAAAGAAGGATAACTTCTGGGAGCACGGTGTAGGTCCCTGCGGTCCCTGTTCCGAAATCTACTATGACCGTGGAGAGAAATACGGTACAGGCCCTGAGGATGTGATGGGAGGAGAGGGAGATCGTTTCTTAGAGGTTTGGAACGTGGTATTCTCCCAGTTTAACAATGACGGTCAGGGCAATTACACCGAGCTTATTCAGAAGAACATTGATACCGGAATGGGACTGGAACGTCTTGCGGTAGTTTGTCAGGATGTACCCTCTTTGTTTGACGTGGATACCAACCAGGCCATGATGACAGAGATTGAAAGTCTTTCCGGAAAGAAGTATCTGGAGGACAAGACTGCGGATGTTTCCTTCCGTATTATTGCCGACCATGTAAAGAGCTGTACCTTTATGGCTTCTGACGGTATTATGCCTTCCAATGAGGGAAGGGGCTACGTTTTCCGTAGATTGTTAAGAAGAGCGGCAAGACATGGACGTATTTTGGGTATTCCCGCAGGAAGTCTTTCCAAGCTTTCCGAAAAGGCTATTGCCTTGTCCTCTGACGGATATCCCGAGCTTTCCGAGAAGAAGGATATGATTCTTCGGGTTATTTCCGAGGAAGAGGATCGTTTCAACAAGACTATTGATAACGGTCTTGCCATTTTACAGGGCTTAAAGGAAGATTTACAGAAAAAGGGAGAGAAGCTTCTTTCCGGAGAAGATGCCTTCCGTCTTTACGACACTTACGGATTCCCTCTGGATTTAACCAAGGAAATCTTAGAGGATAGCGGAATTACCGTGGATGAAGAGGCTTTCCAACAGGCGATGAAGGTGCAAAGAGAAACTGCAAGAGCGGCAAGAAAGAGCACTAACTACATGGGAAGAGACGACGTCTACCAGAATCTGGATGCCTCTTTAAAGACAGAGTTTGTGGGATACGATACTCTGGAATGTGAAGGAAAGGTTACCGCATTGGTATACCTTGCGGACAATGGAGATGAGGATGAAATTCGTCCTTCCGTAGAGGCAGGAAATCGTGCCGCAGTAATTACCGACCGCAGTCCCTTCTATGGAACCATGGGTGGACAGCAGGGAGATCAGGGAAAGATTTGTTCCGGTACTTCCGTATTCACAGTGGAAGAGACTATTCACTTACAGGGGGGGAAACTGGCTCACCTGGGAACAGTAGAGCAGGGAGGTTTTTCCGTAGGAGATTCCGTAACATTAGTCGTAGATGCTAAAAAGCGTGCCCTGACCGCAAGAAACCACACCGCTACCCACCTTTTACAAAAGGCTCTGAAGGAAACTCTGGGAAGTCATGTGGAGCAGGCGGGAGCTTACTATGATGACAAGCGTCTTCGTTTTGACTTTACCCATTTTACCGCCTTGACCAAAGAAGAACTTGAGAAGGTTGAGAATTTGGTCAATGAAGAAATCGCCAGAGGCGATGTGGTGCTTACACGGGAAATGCCCATTGAAGAAGCTAAAAAATCCGGTGCTACCGCATTATTCGGAGAAAAGTACGGTGATACCGTAAGAGTGGTTTCCGTAGGAGATTTCTCCATTGAGCTTTGCGGAGGAACCCATGTAGAGAATTCCTCCTCCATCCAGGCCTTTAAGATTCTTTCCGAGCAGGGTGTTGCTGCCGGAGTCAGAAGAATCGAAGCCATCACATCTCAGAACCTCTTTGATTATTTCCACCATGAGGAGGAGCTGTTAAAGAGTCTTAGCGGAAAATTAAAGGCAGATCCGGAGCATTTATTGGCCAGGGTAGAGAGTCTGGAGAAGGAATTAAAGGAAAGCCGTTCCCAGTGCGAACAGTTAAAGGCGAAGCTGGCCAATGCGGAAGTGGAAGATTTGGCAGTGGTAGAATACAAGGATTGTTCTCTGATTGCCGCCAATATTCCGGGAATGGACAGAAATGCCCTTCGAAATCTGGGAGACAGCTTAAAGGATAAACATAAGAATGCCTTTATCCTTCTGGCCTCTGTAGAAGACGGTAAGCCGATTCTTATGGCTACAGCCGCTGACGCTGCGGTAAAGCTCGGTGCCCATGCCGGAAATCTGATTAAAGAGATTGCTCCTATCCTTGGAGGTGGGGGAGGCGGTAAGCCTCAGATGGCTCAGGCCGGTGGAAAGGATACTGCAAAGTTAGAGGAAGCTTTAAAGCAGTCTTTGGAGAGCATGAAGAAACAGCTGGGCTAAGGAAAAAGCTCCGGGTAAAAAATAGCTTTAGTTCTAAAAAAGTCATTGACGTATGAAATTTTGGTGTTATAATAAACTCTAGTTTGTGCCCGAAGGGAGGTTTGGGGTATCGCATGTCAAATGTCATCGTAAAAGAAAACGAGTCTTTGGACAGTGCTTTACGCAGATTCAAAAGAAACTGTGCTAAGGCAGGAATCC
>NZ_DBHIGR010000109.1:0-7557 GCF_057249185.1 Oribacterium sp. | reverse complement strand
GGAAATCAGCAAAAGGTGGTTATTGCCAAGTGGCTGTTAAAGGATTCGGAAATTTTAATCTTTGATGAGCCTACCAGAGGAATTGACGTGGGAGCCAAGAGCGAAATCTATGAGCTGATGGAAAGATTGGTTTCCGAAGGAAAGTCCATTATCATGATCTCTTCGGAGCTGCCTGAGATTTTAAGAATGAGCGACAGAATCATCGTTATGTGCGAAGGCAGGGTGACAGGTTGCTTGGATATTGCAGAAGTCAACCAGGAAGCCATTATGACTTGTGCTACGAATAGACAGGGGGAATAAAGGTGAAGATTAAAAAGTTATTTTCAAACCAACAGGCAGTGGTGGTAGCTGCCCTAGTCATTATATGTGTTGTTTTCTCACTACTGACAGACAAGTTCTTACAGGGAACGACCTTTACCAACATTTCCAAGTCTGCCTACTATGTAGCATTCATGGCGATCGGTGTTACCTTTGTTATTTCCACAGGAGGAATTGACTTATCTATCGGAACGGTAGCCATCTGCTGTGCCTTAATAGGTGGAACACTCATGGAAAACGGTCTGCCAATGCCATTGGTATTGTTGGTGATTCTACTTTGCGGTTCTTTGTTTGGATTGATTAACGGAATTTTGGTTTCCCGTTTGGAACTTCCGGCCTTTATCGCCACCTTGGGAACCATGATGGTATCCAGAGGATTGGGCTCCATCGTTTCTAAGACAAAAACCATTTCCTTCCCCCAGGGATCTGCAGAGGGAGCCTGGTTTAGAGAAATCTTTATGGTGACGAAGGAAGGCGGGATATTCCCCAAAAACTTCCCTACAGGATTTTTGCTTTTGGCAGTTTGTGCAGTGGTGATGGCTGTAGTTTTAAATAAGACCAAAACAGGAAGATATATCTTGTCTATCGGATCGAACAAGGAGGCCACCAGACTTTCCGGAATCAATGTAAAGAAATATGAAACTTTGGCTTATGTTTTCTCCGGCTTCTTTGCCGCTTTGGCAGGCATTGCCTATGTGGCGGTATTCTCTACAGCACAGCCCAATACCGGAAACGGCTTTGAGTTGGATGCCATTGCCGGAGTTGTCATCGGCGGAACATCCCTTTCCGGAGGAGTGGGTTCCATCCTAGGAACCATCATCGGTGTGTTTATCATGACGGTACTGAAAATCGGTTTCCCCTATATTGGGGTACAGTCTCACTATCAGCTCTTTATCACAGGAATCATCTTAGTATTCGCTGTGTATATGGATATCTTAAACAGAAAAAGAAAGGTATAAGGAGGAAAGAAAGATGAAAAAAAGAATTATGGCGGTTGCACTGGCGGGTATGATGGCCCTGTCTCTGGCAGCATGTGGAGGTTCTTCCGCAAAGTCCGAGGGCACTACTGCAGCAGCAGGAAGCTCCGCAGCAGAGCAAAATGCTGAAAGCGTTGAAACCAAGATGGACGGAGAAGGTAAGAAGATTAACGTCATTGCCAAGGGCTTCCAGCACCAGTTCTGGAAGGCGGTTGAGAAGGGCGCAATGCAGGCAGGAAAAGAATATGGCGTAGATGTTTCTTTCCAGGGACCGGACAATGAGTCTGCTATTGCACAGCAGGTTGAGTACTTGGATGCAGCTATCGCTCAGAAACCGACAGCAATCTGTCTTGCTGCATTAGACACTCAGGCTGCTATAGGATCTATCCAGAACGCTATGGATAAGGGAATTCCCATTATCGGATTTGACTCCGGTGTACCTGATGCTCCGGAAGGTGCTATCAAGGCAAATGCTTCCACCAACAACTATGAGGCAGGAAAGCTTGCTGCAAAAGAGACTTATGCTTTAATCAAGGATAAGATTGACGGTGCATCTGAGACTGTAAGAATCGGTGTAGTTGCTCAGGAATCCAACTCTCAGTCCATTGTAGAAAGAACCAAGGGATTTGTAGAGGCTATGACAGAGCTCATTGGTGCTGATAAGGTTTCTGTAGAAGGACACGACAGCTTGAAGAAGGAAAAGTCCGGCGCAAAGGTTATCATTGATGTAGGTATCCCTGCAGAAGTTAAGGATGCTGACGGTGCTGCAGTTGCTTCCGCTATCTTAGAGAAGTCCGACCTTATCGCTATCTACGGCTCCAATGAGTTTGCAGCAAATGCTATTATCACAGCAAATGAAGGTTTGGATAAGATTGGTGAAGGTAAGGTTGTTGCAGTAGGATTTGACGCAGGAAGCAAGCAGTTACAGGCTATTAGAGATGGCTTGTTTGCTGGTTCTGTTACACAGGATCCTGTACAAATCGGATTCAAGGCAGTGGAACTTGCTGTAAAGGCAGCAAAGGGAGAAAGCGTATCTGACGTGGATACCGGTGCCCTTTGGTACAACAAGGACAACATGGAAGATGAGAAGATTGCTCCATGTCTTTACGAGTAATTTAAAACACAAGGTAAATAGTACATTCTTTAAAAATGGAATAGGGCAGACTTTTAAGAGAGAAATCACTTGGTTATGACTGAGTCCTTTTCCACTTAGAAATCTGCAGTGAAAGGGGCTGTAAAAAATCAAAATAGTTTTCTAAGCAATATAGGTCTAAATTTGGGGCACGCTCTCGCTAGCTTCGCCACGTATCGGATACTAAGCGAAAAACTTCGATTCTCTTGTTTTTCGCAAGTACCGACGGGCTCAGATTACCCCTCATTTAGCCCTATATTGCCGAAAATCTATTTCTTATTTTGATTTTTTTACAGCCCCTATAAAAAATACGAGGAGGAAAAGATGTTAAAAGGAATTCCTGCAATTCTTTCTCCGGAACTTTTAAAGCGCTTATGTGAGATGGGACATTCAGACAGAGTCCTGATTGCGGATGGGAATTTTCCCTCCCATACCGTGGGAGCCAATGCCCATGTGATTCGTATGGACGGTCATGGAGTTTGTGAAATCTTGGATGCGATTTTACAGCTTTTTCCCTTGGATACTTACACGGAAAGCCCTGTGAAAATCATGGAAAAGGTACCGGGAGATCAAGTAGCTACCCCTATCTGGGATGAGTTTAAGGCGATTGTGGCAAAGTATGATTCCAGAGAAAACGCGATTGGCAGTATTGAGCGCTTTGCTTTTTATGAAGAGGCAAAGACCTGCTATTTGATTATCGCTACATCGGAAAAGGCCCTCTACGGCAATATTATGTTGCAAAAGGGAGTCGTGTAAAAAATAGAAACAGATAAAGCGGAAAGATAAAACAAAAGATAAAACACAAAGACAAAACAATTAAGAGCGATGAGATTTTATTTATTTCATTAGGAGGATAATATGGCAAACAAAGTTGTACTGAATGAAGTATCCTATCATGGAAAGGGAGCAATCTTAAGTGTTACAGAGGAAGCAAAGCGTCGCGGTTTTAAGAAGGCATTCATTTGCTCTGATCCGGACTTGATTAAGTTTAATGTGACCAAAAAAGTGACAGATTTACTGGATAAGGAAGCGCTTCCCTATGAAATCTATTCCGAAATCAAGGCAAATCCTACCATTGAAAATGTACAGGGTGGAGTAGCTGCATTTAAAAATTCCGGTGCAGACTATATCATTGCTATCGGAGGAGGTTCTTCCATGGATACCTCCAAGGCTATCGGCATTATCATTGCCAACCCTGCCTTTGAGGATGTAAGAAGCTTAGAGGGACTGTCTGCAACAACCAAGCCTTCAGTACCTATTTTTGCTATTCCCACAACAGCAGGAACTGCAGCAGAGGTAACCATTAACTATGTTATTACTGACGTGGAAAAGAAGAGAAAGTTTGTCTGCGTAGATCCCCACGATATTCCTGTAGTGGCTTTCGTGGATCCGGATATGATGTCCAGCATGCCAAAGGGACTTACCGCATCCACCGGAATGGATGCGCTGACCCACGCTATTGAAGGCTATACTACTAAGGGAGCCAATACCATTACTGATATGTTTAACTTAAAAGCTATTGAGCTGATTGCACAGTCCCTTAGGGGGGCAGTGGAAAATACTCCTGAGGGTAGAGAGGGAATGGCTTTAGGGCAGTACATCACCGGAATGGGATTCTCTAACTGCGGATTGGGTATAGTTCATTCCATGGCGCACGGTTTAGGTGCACTGTATGATACTCCTCACGGTGTGGCAAACGCTATCATCCTTCCCACCGTTATGGAATACAATAAGGATGCGGTAGGAGAGAAGTTAAGAGACGTGGCAAAGGCCATGGGCGTTGCCGATACAGAGAAGATGAGTAAAGAAGAGTACCAAAAGGCAGCGATTGATGCGGTAAAGAAGCTGGCTGAGGATGTAGGTATTCCTAAGGATTTGAAGAACATTGTAAAGCCTGAGGATGTGGATTTCCTTTCTCAGTCTGCAATGGATGATGCTTGCAGACCCGGAAATCCAAGAGATCCTAAGCTGGAGGATATTCAGGAACTGTTCAAGAGCTTATTATAATCCTCCTTACTATGAAGCATCAGAATCGCGTATAAGAAAGAAGATAAAAACAGAAGCTTAGATATAGTAAATGGATATTCCATATCTTATGTAGTATTTATGTTTTGCGTGGTAAAAGGAAGGGCGGAAACTGCAGTTTTTGCCCTTCCTTTTAAGTGGAGAAAGCTTAGCATTTTTCAAAAATAAAAAAAGATTTTTTTAAAAAAGCAGTAGGAAGAAAAGAGAGGAAGAAGAGGAGTAAAAAGCCCGAAAAAAGGGCATAAAATGTGGAAAAACATTGACTTCTCAAGCTTCCGTTGCTAGAATACTACATCGAATCATTGGATGAAACGGCTTCTGGATCTCCAGAAGCCGTCATTGCAGTTTTAGAGAAAGGGCAGGATATCAGGTGGCTGAAGAAAAGAAAAACCTCCTTACCAGGGCAGGATTAAATAAGTTAGAGAATGAACTTCATAATTTAAAGGTAAATAAGAGACAAGAGATTGCGGAAAAGATTAAGGAAGCTCGGGAACAGGGAGATTTGTCTGAGAACGCTGAGTATGATGCAGCAAAAGATGAGCAGAGAGAAATCGAAGAAAGAATCGTTGCCATCGAGGCTTTGTTAAAGAATGCGGAAGTAGTGGATGATGCGGAAGAAGGTACCATCAACATCGGATGCAAAGTCAAGCTGTTTGACAAGGAATTTGATGAAGAAGTGGAATACATGATTGTAGGTTCCACTGAGGCAAACTCCTTGCAGGGAAAGATTTCCAACGAATCTCCCGTAGGTATGGCCTTACTGAACCACAGAGTGGGAGATGAAGTTACGGTAGAAACTCAGGCAGGAGTTTTGGAATATAAGGTACTTTCCGTGGAGAGATCCAACGAAGAATAATTCGTTGAAAAACGATTCAGTGAAGAATAATTCCATGAAGAATAATTCAGTGAAGAATGTTTCATTGAAGAATATTTCAATGAAGATATGCCTTGAGAAGATTTCAATCAAAATATAATGAAACAATAATCGAATAGTGCAAAGAAAGGATAGAAGGATGGGAGAGCAGGAAAAGCAAAAGGGCAATGCACCGGTGGACATGAACCACATTTTAAAGGCCAGATACGATAAGCTGGCTGAATATCAGGCAGCTAAGGAAGATCCGTTTGAAATCACCAAGGCTGAACAAACCCATCATTCTACTGAAATCAAAGAGAATTTTAAAAGCTTAGAGAATCAGCAGGTCGTGATTGCAGGACGTATTTTATCCAAGCGTGTTATGGGTAAGGCCAGCTTTATGCATTTGCAGGATAGAGACGGCAGAATCCAGGTTTATGTAAGCCGGGAAAGTCTTGGAGAAGAGGAATACAAGAAGTTTAAAAAGCTGGATCTTGGCGATATTGTGGAAGTTAGAGGTTATGTTTTTGAAACCCAGATGGGAGAGATTTCCGTTCACGGAGAGAAGATTACCCTGCTTTCCAAGTCCCTGTACCCACTTCCTGAGAAGTTTCACGGCTTAACCGATACGGACACCCGTTATCGTCAGCGTTATGTAGACCTGATTATGAATGAGGACAGTCGTACCGTTTTTATGAAGCGTTCTCAGATTCTTCGGGAAATCCGTAACTTCCTTGCAGGAAGAGATTTCCTGGAGGTAGAGACACCGATGCTGGTGGAAAATGCCGGCGGTGCAGCAGCTCGTCCCTTCGAAACCCATTACAATGCCTTAAACGAGGACGTAAAGCTTCGTATTTCCTTGGAGCTTTACTTAAAGCGTCTGATTATCGGCGGTATGGAAAGAGTTTATGAGATTGGAAGAGTATTCCGTAATGAGGGAATCGACACCAGACATAATCCGGAATTCACCTTAATGGAGCTGTATCAGGCTTATACAGACTACGAGGGAATGATGGAGCTGACCGAGTCCATGTTCCGTTACCTTGCGGAAAAGGTTTGCGGTACTCTGCATATCAGCTATCAGGGAACCCCCATTGATTTGGAGAGTCCTTTCCGTCGCTTGACCATGACTGAGGCTATCAAGGAATATGCAGGCATTGACTTTGATCAGATTAAGACCTTGGAAGAGGCCAGAGCCCTGGCGAAGGAAAAGGAAATTGCCTACGAAGAGCACCATGGCATCGGAGACATTGAAAACCTCTTCTTCGAGGAATACTGTGAGGAGAAGCTGGTACAGCCAACCTTTATTATGGATCACCCGGTGGAGATTTCTCCCCTTACCAAGAAGAAGCCTTCCGACCCTTCCAAGGTAGAGCGTTTTGAGCTCTTTATCTATGGAAGAGAGATGGCAAATGCTTATTCCGAGCTAAACGATCCCATCGACCAGAGAGAGCGTTTCAAGGCGCAGGATGCTTTGGCAGATGCAGGAGATGAAGAGGCAAACCACACCGACGAAGACTTCCTGCATGCTATGGAAATCGGAATGCCTCCTACAGGAGGAATCGGTTACGGCATTGACCGTCTGGTTATGCTCCTTACCGATGCGGCTTCCATCCGTGATGTACTGCTTTTCCCGACAATGAAGTCCTTGGACAAGAAGGATGAGGGAAAGAAGGGAGAAGAGGGTGAGGCAGGAAATGCCAACACCGGCTTCTTTACGCCAAACAATAAGATCGATTTCAGCAATGTAAAAATCGAGCCATTGTTTGAGGAGACTGTGGATTTCGAGACTTTTAGCAAGTCTGACTTCCGAGCAGTAAAGGTAAAGGATTGCGTTCCGGTAGCAAAGTCCAAGAAGCTCTTACAGTTTACCTTGGATGACGGAACCGGTACGGACAGAACCATTCTCTCCGGTATTCATGCATACTACGAGCCGGAAGAGCTGATTGGAAAGACATTGATTGCGATCACCAACCTTCCCCCAAGAGCAATGATGGGAGTAGAGTCCTGCGGAATGCTGCTTTCCGCCATTAATCAGAAGAAGGATAGTGATGAGGAAGAGTTGCACTTGCTGATGGTGGATAACCACATCCCGGCAGGAGCGAAGTTGTATTAGTATTTTGTTTATTGTTGAAATATTTGAAGACAAAGAGATTATGCTTTATAGCGGATGGAGTTAACTTCATCCGCTATTTTATTAATGGACTTTAGCCAGTATCGGAGCTGACATTTGAAAAATGTTAGCTCTGATA
>NZ_DBHIGR010000108.1:0-7560 GCF_057249185.1 Oribacterium sp. | reverse complement strand
GTTACCGGGAATAATTTTACTCATAATAAACTCCTTCCATTGCTGTCAGAAGGAGTTCAAACATACCATGATAAATGTGAAAGAGAAAATATCAACTGTGCAGAAGTAAAATCTACTGGGGGATAGATGAGTAGAATTTACTTTTTCATTTTTGGGGATAGGGAAAAGCTATTGGATTCCCTTGAAATTTCCGGCGGAATGTTCTATACTTCTGAAGTTATCACCATTGTTATAGACTGATTTCAGCTCTGTAGCTTTGGTAAATAATTGCTCCCGTAGCTTAATGGATAGAGCGCTGGCCTCCGACGCCAGTAGTGGCGGTTCGAGTCCGTTCGGGAGCATAGGGAAAAAGGAATGGGAAAACCCATTCCTTTTTTGTATATCAATATTTGCAATGCGCAACACATATGCTATACTTTTGTAAATTAGGAGGTATCTAATATGGCAGTCACAAAAACAGCAAGTGTAAATGTACGAATAGAAGAAAATGTAAAAAAGCAAGCAGAAAATATTTTGGAAACTCTCGGAATTCCAAGAGCAACGGCTATTGATATGTTTTATCGACAAATTATTTTAAATAACGGTCTTCCCTTTTCTTTAATTCTTCCAAAACCTATCCCTGTTCGAGAAGAAATGTCTGATGAAAGCTTTAATGCTATGATGAGTGTGGGGTATGCCCAAGCACTGCGGGATGAATCACAACCTATCGATGAAGCGTTTAAAGAGCTGGAAGAAGGCTTATAATGACTATGTATCAGGTAAAAATTACCCTTCAGGCAAAAGAACATTTGGCCCTCATCAGAGATTACATTGCTATTCAACTAAAAGCACCTGAAACAGCAAAAAATATATTGCATTTATTCCAAAAACATATGAATTCACTTTCTTTTATGCCCCAAAGAATCAGTTGTATTGAAGAATCTCCTTGGAGGGAAAATGGAATTCGAAAAATCAGAGTTAAAAATTATTATATTTATTTTGGAATAATAGAAGAAAAGAAGCAGGTTCATATTCTTTCTGTAATCTACACTAAACGAAATCAAGAACAACAGTTATCCTCTATTCAGCTTCCACCTGAAACTTATCCTTTTAGTCAATAAGTAAACTTAGGACAATAGATTACGCGAAAAAAGATCTTAATCTTGCATACAATACTCATTTATTGTTATAAAAAAACTGTCATACGAGTTTCGTATGGCAGTTTTTTTTAATCAATGCATCAATGCCTATTATCTCCCCAAAATTAGGTAAATCCATAACAAAAGCGCTATAGGCATCAGAAGCAAGAACTTTGCTTTTCTTGTCTTATGCCTACAAAGATACATTCCCAGAATTCCACCTAAGGCACCGCCCATAAAAGCCAGTCCCAATAAGACTTTTTTCGGCACTCTCCATCCCCTCTGTATGGCCTGCCATTTGTCATAGGCAAAGCTAAGAAAACAAAGGATATTGATGCCCAAAAGATAGAGCAATAAGCCCTTCCCCCCAAGCTCCAAAATTGATTGCAGCATTTCTTTTTCCATATATTCCCCTCTACAAAATCTCTACTTTATTGATACTAAAAAAGGACTGTACAAAATCAAGAGATAAGGTGCTTTCTACAGTCCTTTTTTATTTTCAATTCTTTATCTTCCCGGGAAACGGAAATTTGGAATTAGCTGGTCCCAAGAATCGATACCGATAATGGCTCTGGCAAAGTCTGCAGTTCCTTCCGTTGCGCTGGCATCGTCAATGTACTTAAAGACGCTGTGTGCCTTCTTATGTACCAACTGATGGTTCACAATGCTGGAAAGTCCGAAAGCCAGTCCGTGCTTTACCTCATCATCGGAATCCTCCTGACGACTCATGAGATACGCGGAAATATACGGATTGTTATCTACAATATAGTAGGAGTATGCTACTGCTGCAGCCTGCTCCTCCGACTTATCCTGTCCCTTTTGAATACTTGTGAAACCTTCCTCGGTAAGGAAAATCTTTCGAACCTCCCCCTTCTTGTTCTTCATGCTGTCCAACTGCATAAAGTCGGTAATCACATGAAGATTCTTAAAGTTGACAATGGGAGAATCAATGGTATCGTTAACCTTTCCGGTCTTATCATCATCCCAGAAGGCCGGGGAGGAAATGGGATATGGATAGGGGTGCAATGCCAGACCGAAGTCCATATGTCCCTCCAGATTGTCAAAATGATGGAAGGCCAATACCACATCCTTTCCCTTATATTTGCCTACAGGAGCCGCCTCCGGGAACATGTTCCAGTAGTGATCTAAAGAGAACATAATGTTGTCGTTGGCGGAAACAGACTTCATCGCGGTATAAAATACTCGGAAAGCACGCTGGAATTTTTTGGTATAAGTGGAAACGTCATAATCCCCCTCATAGTTCCAGTACTGGTTGTTAATTTCATTTCCTACTACCCAGTTGGTAATCTTACCGTGGCCATTCTGACCGTTGTAACGCTTTGCCAGGAAGGAAGCCATGGCCTTTACCGCTCTAAAGCCCTGCTCGGACTCTACGTTAAAGCCATAGTAAACCGCCTGTTCCTTGGGAAGCTCCGTAACACCGATAGGATTCAACTCCGGTACGGTATTATTCCATGCATTCAGCAAAATGGCTGTGACCGCTACGCCGGAATCACTAAGGCGCTTCACCTCTCCGTCCAGCTGATCAATCAGCTCCTTGTTAATCTGGAAAGTCTTTCCCTCATAGGAATAGGAAATTCCTTGGCCGAAGAAACGCTGGGTAGGAATATCCACACCCGCATGCTTAATGTTCAGGCTCAAAGCATCATCTAAGATATTAGGGTCTACACGAAGCCCCTTCTTTCCCGGATTTAATGCAGGACTTTGGTTCTCCGCAACCACCTCGGGATTCTCAATATATCTTCTATCCGCAATCATTTCATAACGGCTTCCCACCTTTACCGCCGGCACGAAGGCACTGTAAAGACGAAGCTCTCCGGGACCTGCATACAAGGGGAAATTAAACTTCTGGTTTTCCCCAAGGCTTCCCTTGGCAATAAAATCGGTACGACCGCCAAGGTCTGTCTGATAAGGCTTGATTTCGAAAATGTAAACCGATCCGTCGGTACCGCTACTATCTCCTGTTGCATCCATTTGCAACTGAATCTCCTGCCTGTTGTCCGTAATCTCCACGTCCTTTACCTTCGCCGAAAGATTATAAGCGAAAGCTCCCGTGGAAAAAAGCGCCGTAAATGCCATGCTTAACATAAACATGGCTACATTCTTTGTTTTTCCTTGTAAAGCCATTTTCCTCTCCTTGAACTGACATACTTGCTTTGTGCTTTGTTGCTTTTTTGCATTGCTGCTTTTTTGCTTTCTGCTTTGCTGCTTCGTTGCTTTGCTGCTTTTACTTTATTGCATTGCACAGTTGCAAATATTCTTGACTATCTTTTGGCTTATTCTTTAAGAATTAAAGCCTTTGACCTGTCCAACTATACTCAGTTCTTTACAAAAAAGCCATAGAAAATTTCTTACAAGTTCTTACATTACAGCTTCGCTTTAGGAGGAAAGCTTCATATCTCCCTCTTTGATCCACTTCATTTTCCGACAAAAAGCAGAGCCAAGCAAAGAAAAAATTGCCGGAAGAATAAAGCACAAAAGCAATAGAGAAAGCCAGTCGGTAGCCGTTACCGCCGTTTTACTCCCCTCTTCTATGCCCTTCAGCCAGCCGGTGTAAACGCCGATAGGTCCAACCAAACCGCAGGTTCCCATACCGGAGGCAACCGCAGGACCGTTATTTTCAAAATGGAAGAGACAGGTTGCCAGTGGTCCTGTAATCATAGAGGCAACGGTGGCCGGAATCCAAATCCGGGGATTTTTCACAATATTTCCCATTTGCAGCATGGAAGTACCCAGTCCCTGTGAAATCAGACCGGAAACACCATTTTCCTTAAAGGAAATGACGGCAAAGCCCACCATCTGGGCACAACAGCCTGCCACTGCAGCACCTCCTGCAAGTCCGGTAAGTCCAAGAGCCGCACAAATCGCCGCGGAGGAAATGGGGAGTGTCAAAGCAATACCAACCAAGGCGGATACCAAAATTCCCATAAAGAAAGGCTGTAGCTCTGTCGCCCACATTATCAGGCTTCCCACCTGAATCGCCGCCTTTCCGATTACCGGCGCTAAGACTGCCGAAAAAAGCATTCCTGAGCCAATGGTCACAAGAGGCGTCACCAAAATATCAACCTTTGTTTCCTTGGAAACCGCTTTTCCAATTTCCGTGGAAAGGATAGCCACAAAAAGTACCGCCAAGGGTCCTCCTGCACCCCCTAGAGCATTGGAAGCAAAGCCCACGGTTATCAGAGAGAAAAGCACCAGAGGAGGCGCCTGCAAAGCATAGGCAATAGCCGTTGCCATTGCCGGCCCGCTCATAGCGGAAGCCATTGCACCTACGGTATAATCCACACCGCCAATGGTAGCAACCACTCTGGTTAGCGCGGAAATCCCTAGTCTCTGCCCCAAGGTGTTTAAAATTGTTCCGATTAGTAGGGAACAAAACAAGCCCTGAGCCATAGCGGATAAGGCATCAATCCCATAGCGCTTCAGGGAAATCTCAATGTTCTTCCTTTGTAAAAAAGCCTTCATTCTCGTTCTCCTAATCTCTTATAAAGCAATGCGTTTCAATACTTCTGCCTATCGTAAGAGCTAAAAGTAGTGGGGAGTATTTCTATCCTGTCCTTCCCGGTCCCCCCATTGCTTTCTTTATAAAAATGTATGCAAAATATCCCTCTGATTATAGCAAAATCATCCAGCTATTTGAATAAAAATATTTAGCTTTTTGTAAAAGATATTTTATTCAGTACTCTATCCCATTAGGTTATCAAGCACTCTCGTAAAATACTACATCATGCAACGCTTTAAAAAAAGAGACGGTAAATACCGCCTCTAAACACTTTACCTCTCCTATTTTAACTTACCACTTCCGAAAGAATTTCTCCAATCTTTCCATAAAGTACCAAATCGCACTCTGTATCCAGTCGCCCCTCCTCTTTATTGATAAGAACCAATTTATTGTTTCCATGATGAGGAAAATATTGAATCAAGCCGGCAGCAGGATACACCGTCAAGGATGTACCTCCGATAATCAATAAATCTGCATTCTGAATATGGGCAATGCTCTCTGAAAGAATCCGTTCATCCAAGCCTTCCTGATACAAAACCACATCCGGACGTATCATGCTACGACAATGAGGACACAAAGGAATGGATGTCGAAAAGTCAATTTCTTCTTCCGGAATTCGATGATGATGCTTCACACAATAGTAGCGATGAATACTGCCATGAAGCTCATATACCGTTTTGGAACCTGCCATCTGATGCAATCCGTCAATATTTTGGGTAATAATTGCCTTTAGCTTCCCCTGCTCTTCCAATATTTGCAAGGCATAATGAGCAGGATTCGGCAGAATCCCCGAAATCAAGAGCTTTTCCTTATAAAACTGATAAAACTCTTTAGGTCGTTTCATAAAGAAATCATGAGACAAAATTTCCTCCGGCGGAAAAGCATATTTTTGATGATAGAGCCCATCCACAGAACGGAAATCCGGAAGGCCGCTTTCTGTGGATACGCCCGCCCCACCAAAAAAAACGATATAATTCGCTTTTTGAATTAATTCCTTTAATTCAGCTAATTTCTCTTTCGTATCCAAAGTTACTCCTTTATATTACAGTTCATTCTGTTATCATAATCTTCAATAGCTTAAAGCCCGAACTCTTTCAAAAGCTTTTCCCGATATTCTTCATCAAAAGAAACTCTTTTAAGGTCATCCATCCGTCCTGCTTCCAGAAGTCGACCAATCAAAAGCGCCAAATGATTCTTTCCCTGTTCAAGACCTTGTTGTATACCTTTCTCTATACCTTTCTCTATACCTTCCTCTACTGCTTTCTTTCTATACTTCTCCAATAAGACATTCATCTTCTTTTCTCCTTCCTTATCTAATTTACCTTCCTTTAATGAGGCTACTCTATGAGACAAAACTTCAGATTGAATTTCTTTAGGATTAGCTTCTTTAAAATCCCTAGCCAGCTTCCCTAATGCATTGTCATCCTGCCTTGCCGTATTGAAATAAAGGATATGAGAGCCATCTTTAAACAAATTACCGGATTTCCTAATGACACGTTCAATTTGATATAGCTGTTCCCCCTCACCCAATACATCTTTGTCTGTAATAAATATAACATAGCTCTCCGGTAATTTGGAAAAGTTTTGTCCCTTCTTAAGGCTATGCGTATCCATAAGAGCAGCATGATAACGAGCTCTTTTCGGAATTGCTCCGGCGGATGCATTCTGCACTTCTATGTTATATAGTACGCCCCCATCGTCTGTACAGAGACAATCTAAAACTAGTGCTCTTCCATGCAGATTAGGAAGCCTCTTTTGCAGTCTTTGCTCCTTTAACTTTAAGGAAGATTTATCCAAAATAGTTTGTAAAATATACTCTGTACAAGCCTGTTCTTCAAGAACTACCTGCATAAAGAGATCATCCATCAAAGTAAGAGAAGCAATGATTTTTTTCTTTTCTAGAGCATCCAGCTTTTTTCTTGTACTCTTTGCATTAACTTCTTTACGACCGGATTATTTAGCATTAGTTTGGGGAGAATTTGTTTTTTTCATAAGCCACCTATGGAAAATTAAAACAATACAATTGGAATAATAGAAGTAAATAAAGAAGAAGTTAAATATTTTAGAATAGATAAATTGAGATTGAATATTGAAGAATCAAGTTCAGGTTGGGATTTAGAGTGTATGTAAGCTAGTAATCTGTTTTCTATTTTACTACCGGTTTAGGAAATCTCCTATATTCCACATTCGGATAATATCCGTATAATGATAATATAGACGTGTAGTAGATTTAAGAGCAGTGCCCATTCTTCCTATACATTTATATAGAGACTGAGAGGCACTGCTCTGCTCCGTGCCACAGGGCAATCTTAGCTCCTCGGTACTTAGCAGAAGTTAGTGTAGCGAAGCTTGCATACGGTAGAACTAGTTGGGCGAAGTTAGCTGGAGCGCGCCTTGTAGAGAATTTAATTTAAAGTCCAAACTGCTTTAAAAGCTTTTCCCGATAAACTTCATCATAAGAAACTCTCTTAAGATCCTCTATCCGTCCTGCATCCAGAAGGCGGCCAACCAAAAGAGCTAGACGATTTTGTCCCTCCTCCAAGCCCTTTTCAAGACCTTGTTGCATTCCTTGTGCTAGACCTTTTTCTATGCCTTCTTCCACTGCTTTTTTTCTATACTTTTCCAGTAAAACATTCATCTTCTTTTCTCCTTCCCGATCTAACTTTCCTTCCTTTATTGAGGCTACTCTATGAGACAAAACTTCGGATTGAATTTCTTGAGGATTGGCTTCTTTAAAGTCTTTAGCCAGCTTTCCTAATGCATTATCATCTTGCCTTGCTGTATTGAAATAGAGGATATGAGATCCATCTTTAAACAAATTGCCGGATTTCCTGATAACACGTTCAATCTGATATAGCTGTTCCCCCTCACCCAATACATCTTTATCTGTAATAAATATAACATAGCTTTCCGGTAATT
>NZ_DBHIGR010000107.1:0-7568 GCF_057249185.1 Oribacterium sp. | reverse complement strand
CTTTGTAATCTTCTTTCCTTTGATACGGAGGGGAAGGTTTCCGGAGAACAGATTTTACGGGCCTTAAACAGCTATTTGCCGGAGGATATTCGGGTGATGGAAGCCCACTCCGTGCAGCAGGATTTTCATCCTCGTTTTACCCCCCATACTAAGGCTTATCGTTACAGCATTTGCCGGAGCAAGGTGGAAAATCCCCTTCGCAGAAGGACGGCGTATCACTATACCTTTCCTCTGGATTGCGGGAAAATTTCCCAGGGGATGGAGCTTTTAAAGGGAGAGCATGACTTTCGAAGCTTTGCCAATCCTAAGGCCCAAAGCCTTTTGCAGGGGGGGAGCTCTGTGCGGGAGATTTATCATTTTTCCTTGGAAGAAGAGGGGGATTACCTTCATTTTTCTGTAGAGGGAAATGGATTTTTGTACCACATGATTCGGATTCTGGCCGGGACTCTTTTGGAGCTGGGAAGGGGAAGGATAAGCCTAGCCCAATTAGAAGAAATTTTGGAAATGAAGGATCGCACTCTGGCAGGTCCCACCGCTCCGGCAAAGGGGCTTTGCTTAATGAATTTAGACTATGGAGATTTTCAATCTTTTCTTTTATAGTATAGAAGAGTTTTTGAAAGTCCATGGAATTACTTTTTAGAAAACATTGCATTGTTGTTATAAAGCTATGATACGGTTTTTATATAGGCTATGGAACTGTCTTCATAGAAAGTATAGAATAGAGCTTTAGAGTGGCTTGAGGGGATGAAGAGGAAAGAAGGGAGTAAGGCATGGAGAAAGAACAGATTTCCTTTTTTGATTTTCAAGGAAGATATGGAAAAGAAGAGTATCGTGCTCTTCGGGAAAATGGTATGTATTATCCGGAAAGCTTGGAACAGGGCTGTATGGGCTTTCGGAAAAGCCTTTTGGAAAAGGATATTTCTCCCTATGGATTGCATTTTTTTGACTGTGCTTCGATGCACTTTTTGACAAAGTTTTTCTTGGAAAGACTTCGGGAGGATTTTCTTCTTCTTCTTTTTGACCATCAGGCGGATGTGAAGAAGCCGGAGGTTCGGGGGCTTTGCCACCATTCCTGGCTTCGGGAGGTTATGGTAAGACTGCCCCACTGTAAGGGAATTTTGCTCTTAGGGGCTACCGAAGAGGAAAAAGCCACCATCAACGATGCTTTGATGACCTTGGGAGATGAGTATGTTCCCATGCAGGGAGGCAGGGAAAGTCTGGAGTCCAGAAGGGAGGTGGCTGCAAGGCACCCGGGGGTTCGGGATCCCTTGATGCATACCAGCCTTTATTGTTTTTCAGACCGAGATTTTCAGATTGGAAGAGCAAAGACGCATATTCCGTCTCTACTCCGTTTGGTACAGCTGCCTCTGTACTGTTCCATGGATAAGGACATTTTCGGGAAAGGCTTTACGGAGCAGGAATACCGTATCGCCATGGACTGCGTTTTGGCTTCGGGACAGAAGATTTTAGGGATGAATATCTTCGAGGGAGAGGAGGAAGCTGCTCCGGGAGAGGCGTTTAACCTATCTCTGATTCAGGAATATAAGGAAAATGCCTTAGGGCTATTCCAAAAGACAGAGCTATAAAAGCATGAAGATGCTGAAGATAGAGTTATAAAGCAGTAAGGACTACAGTAAACCGGTTGGGATTGCTTGTAAAGAAGATCCGGTTTACAAAGTGAAGTAAGGTTGAAAACGTAAACAAGAGCAGGAGGAAGCAGGAGATGAAGATTCGTGTAGCAGACTACATTGCCCAAAAATGTTATTCCATGGGACTTAGCAGAAATTTCTCTGTGGTTGGAGGCGGGGCAATGCACCTGAATGATGCCTTAGGACACCATAAGGGAATCAAGACCTTATACCAGCACCATGAGCAGGCTTGTGCCATGGCGGCAGAAAGCTATGCCAGAATCCACAATGTGCCGGGGATTGTATGTGTGACCTCCGGTCCCGGCGGCACCAATGCCATCACCGGCGTGGTAGGAGCGTATCTGGACTCCATTCCCATGCTGGTTCTATCCGGTCAGGTGCGTCATGACAATACCGCCCGTTGGTCCGGAAGAGCCCTGAGAGCCATGGGAGACCAGGAATTTGATATTCTGCAATCCGTATCCTGCATGTGTAAGTACAGCGAGATGCTGATTGACCCTTATCGGGTACGCTATGCCATTGAAAAGGCAATTTACCTTAGCCAAACAGGTCGTCCCGGCCCCTGCTGGTTGGATGTTCCTGTGGATGTGCAGGGCTTTATGGTGGAGGAAGAGGATTTGCTGGGCTTCTCCCCGGAGAGCTATGAAGCAGGGGGAGATGGCTGGGAAACAGGTAGCGTAAAGAATAGCCATCCGGAAACCGCCACCGTCCTTAGAAGGTATTTTGCCAAGGAAGAGGAAAAGGAAGCTCTCTTAAAGGCCTTATCTTCTGAGAAGAATCCTCACATTTTGGAGGAAGATAGCAATGAGAAGAAGGAAAAGACCGGGATTCAGAACTGGCAGGATTTCCTTCCTCTGGCAAAGGAAGTTTTAGAGAAGATTCGGAGCAGCGAGCATCCTATCTTCTATACCGGAAACGGTATTCGTATTGCGGGAGCGGAGGGCTTGTTCTTAGAATGTGCGGAAAAGCTGGGAATTCCGGTAGTTTTAGGCTGGAATGCTCCGGACATTTTCCCCACCAAGCATCCCTTAAATGCAGGTCGTCCGGGAGGAAGAGGTGACCGTCCGGGAAATCTGGCGGTGCAAAATGCCGATGTGGTTTTAAGCATTGGCTCCCGTTTAAATATTCGTCAGGTGGGCTACAGCTTCTGGGAGTGGGCGCCTAAGGCCTATGTAATGCAGAACGACATTGATTTGGAAGAGATTGCAAAGCCCTCCGTGCACTGCGACCTGGCGCTTCACGGAGATGCCAAGGCTCTCTTAGAGGCCTTACTGCATTTGCTGAATCAGGAAGAAAAGCTTCCTCTTTTTGTCGGCGGAAAGGGCATTTCCAGAGAAAAGGCAAAGGGCTTTGTGCGAGAAGATGCGGCAGGAAAGATTTTGGCGGAAAAGCAGGATGCCAACTTAAGCTGGCTTGATACCATCCGCTTTTATCAGGCAAACTACCCCACCGTGCTTCCGGAGTATCTTGAGCAGCGAGAGGGAGAACTGACCAATGTTTACGCTCTTGTGGAAAAGCTTTCCGAGAGAGCTTCAGAAGACCAGATTACCGTGGTGGGAAATGGCTCTCCCTGTGTTGCCGGCGGACAGAGCTATATCATTAAAAAGGGAACTCGCTTTATCAGCCAGGACGGTGTGGCTTCCATGGGTTACGGATTGCCTGCGGCTATCGGTGCCTACTACGGAGTAGTGGATTTTACCGAGGAAGAGAAAAAGCGTCTTTCGGAGAATCCTTACTGGAAGGGCAAGGGAGAAATTTACCCGCCTTATCAGGGCAAGGATATTCTCTTGATGACCGGAGACGGCTCTATCCAGATGAATTTGCAGGAATTGCAAACCATTATCCATCATCAGATGCCCATTAAGATTTTTGTGGTAAACAATGGAGGCTACCATTCCATCCGTCAAACCCAGAACAGCTTCTTCGGAAAGCCTTTGGTGGGAATCGGTGTGGACTCCGGTGTGGAGGGCTGTGACCTGTCCTTCCCGAACCTTGAGAAATTGGCCCATGCCTACGGCTATCCCTATGTTTCCATCAAGGAAAATGCAGAGCTTGAGCAGGGGATTGAAAAGACCTTAGGACAGAGTGGTCCCGTTATTTGTGAAGTGTTTGTAAGCATGGAGCAGCAGTTCCTGCCAAAGTCCAGCGCCAAGAGAGATGCGGAGGGGAACCTCTTCAGCCCGCCTCTTGAGGATATGGCGCCCTTCCTTCCGGAGGAGGAGATGGAAATGTTGATGCTCTATCCCAGAAAGAGATAGGGGAGACCTCCTCCAAGAAAGAAGCTTGAAAATAGCAGTAAAAAAAAGCGCGGTAGAAAAAAGAGCAGTGCAAAAGAGCAATAGATGAAAGTCTTTTAAGGGGAAAAGAGTAAGCAATAAGGGAGTTTTGTGAAGATATTAATCAGTGGAGTAAGCAGTTTTCTGGGGATTTATACCGCAAAGGAACTGCTTTCTCAAGGCCATGAGCTGTATGGCATAGCTCGAAAAGAGAGTAAAAATCGTAAGAAGCTGGAGTCCCTTAGGGGGCTTCAGCTCATTTCCGTTGATATGAAGGCGTTTTCCGGCTATGGGGAGGGAGGAGAACTTACTTCGGCAGAAGCCATCAGGAAACAAGAAGACAGTTTCTCCCGGGAAACTGCATTCTCCCGGGGAGACTATGCTATAGAGTCTCTACTCCCGAAAGGCTTGGATGCCATTATCCACTTTGCCTGGGACGGGGTAGGCTCCAAGGGAAGAGAAAATCCGGAGATTCAGGAACAAAACCTTTTGATGAGTAAGGGCTTTTACCAATGGGGGCTTCAAAACGGTGTGAAGTACTTTCTCTTTGCCGGCTCTCAGGCGGAATATGGCAGAGGTACACGGAAAAATCCGGAGCCGGTAAGTGCCTACGGGAAGGCAAAGCTCAGCTTTTCCCGCTACGGACTTTCCGGGGGAAAAGGGGAAGAAAGTTATAGCTTTCAGGAGGAGCCAAAGACCGTTGATTCTTTGGAGAAGACTACGCAAGGGAAGAATCCGGAGAATAGTGAGGAAGAAGGAAGAAAGGGAAAAATGGACTTTTTGGACCTTCGTATCTTTTCGGTTTACGGTATAGGAGACCATGAAAGCACCCTGGTACAGACCTTGGTACAGGCGGTATTGGCAGGACAGTCCATGGATTTAAGCCCTTGCAGTCAAATGTGGAATTTTATGGAGGCAAGAGATTTGGCAAGAGCCATATCCTTCTTATTGGAAGGAGACTTCGGAAGCGGCACTTATGACCTTTGCGGGAAGGAAAGTCGCCCCCTAAAGGACTTTGTGTTGGAGATTGAGGCACTGGGAAAGGCCTTCTTAGAGAAGAAAGAGGGCAAGAAAGCATTGGCTACAAGTCTTCTTCGTTTCGGAGAAAGAGCCTCTAATGCAGAGGGGCCTGTGGATTTAAAGCCTTCCGTAAAAGATTTATACGATAGGGGATTCCAAGAGAAAATCTCCTTTTCACAAGGGATAGAAGAGCTGTATCAGTATTTTTATCAGAAAAAAGAGGGGGAAGCATGGCAGAGAAAAGATGTTTAGCCTGTGGAGAAAAATTGGAGGAATTGGCTGTTTTTCATAATATGCCTAAGTCCGCCCAGGAGTTTCCCACAAAGGAGGAGCTGGCTACAGAGAAGGGGATGGACCTTTCCCTTTGCCAATGCAGATCCTGCGGTCTAGTGCAATTTGATACGGAAGCTGTTCCCTACTACAAGGATGTGATTCGGGCCGGGGGTGGCAGTAGTACCATGAAGGCTCTAAGGGAGGATGAGTACGGAAAGCTCCTCTCTTTTCTGGCAAAAAAGGAAGAAAAGCGTCCTTTAATTTTAGAGCTGGGCGCCGGAGCAGGAGAGTTTCTGGCCATGTGGTCCGGGGTGGATAGCGGTTCCGATATAGCTTCCAAGCTTGAACCCTATGTGCTGGGGATTGAGCATAAAAAGGAATTGGTGGAAAAGGGGCAGGCAGCAGGCCTTTCCCTGTATCAGGGCTTTCCCGAATCGGGCTTTAGCTTAGATGGTATGGAAGGAAAGCATTTGCAAAGCGGAAAAACCCGTCCGGTAGAGGGGCAGTTAGATGCCATGGTACAGTTTAATTTCCTGGAGCATCAGCCTAATCCCGGGGAAATGCTGTCCTTTGCCTATGCGCATTTGAAAATGGGAGGATATTTCCTTCTGACCGTTCCCAGCTTCCAGTATATCTTAGACCACCGTTCCTATTATGAGCTGCTTCGAGACCATATTGCCAACTATAGCGAGGAAAGCCTTCTTTGCTTGGTACAGGATCAGGGATTTTCCTTGGTGGAAAGTAGGATCATCAATCGGGATACCATTGAATTTTTGCTGGAGAAGAGTGAAAAAGAGAACTGTACCTCCTTCCGTTCTCTTGGACAGAAGGTAGACATCGGGCCGATTTTGGAAAATGAAAGGGCCATTCAAGAGGATATCAAAAAGCATTTGGAAGGACTTAGGCAGAAGGGGGAGAGAATGGCGGTGTGGGGAGCCAGCCACCAGGGCTTAACCCTCCTTTCCACCACGGCTTTACAGGAGGAAGTGGCCTATATCATTGACTCCGCTCCCTTTAAACAGGGAAAATACAGCCCCGCTTCCCACCTTCCCATTGTGGATAAGAGCCATTTTCAAAAGGAGCCGGTGGAGGAGATTTTGATTGTGGCACCGGGCTATACGGAGGAAATTGCCGGAATTATTCGAAGAGATTTACGCCCCTGCCCCAGGGTTTTGGCCTTAAGGGGAGAGAAGATAGAGGAGCTATAGACTGTTTTTTCGGGGAGATTTTCCCCCTGATAGACGGAGGCTATAGGATAAACGCCGACAAGAAAGAGCAAGAAACAACGAGCTGTAAGCAGTAGGAAAAGAAATAGTAAGTAATAGTAAGTAATAGTAAGCAGTAGTAAGTAATAGAAAGGGAAATGCGGATGAAAGCCTTTGTACTGGAGGGAAGAGGGAAAGTCTCCTTTATTGAAAAGGAAGAGCCTAAGCTTTTAGAAGAGCATGGTGTATTGATTACACCGGTTCTGGTTAGCCCCTGCACCAGTGATGTGCATACCATTTGGCAGGGCTCTCCGAAAAGAAAAGACCTGACGCTGGGCCATGAGTGCATTGGCAGAATCCTGAAAAAGGGTACAGCGGTAAAGGACTTTTCCGAGGGAGAGATTGTGGTGATTTCCGCCATTACCCCGGACTGGGGGAGCCCTGAGGTTTTGGAAAATGAAGCCCATGCTGGGCATCCCTTCTCTGCCCATAGCCTGGGAAAGGCCATAGACGGAGCCTTTCAGGAGTGTTTTTACCTTCCCTATGCGGATCAAAACCTTGGGAAAATCCCAAAGGGCATGGATTTGGAGGATGCCCTCCTATCGGTGGATGTTTTGCAAACCGGCTTTACCGCTGCGGAAGAAGGGGAAGTCAAGCCGGGAGACACGGTGTGCGTTCTGGGGATAGGAGCTATCGGCCTTGGGGCAATCTTTGCCGCAAAGTGCATGGGAGCCAAGAAGATTTTCGGGGTGGGAAGCCGGGAGGACAGCAAAAGGATGGCGGAAAGCCTTTCTTCGGAAAGCTGTTCTGTAGAGGTGCTGGACTATAAGACCTGCAAAGCTACTCTTCCTAAGGATAAGCACCCCTTGGCAAACTCCACCCATTCCCCTATCGTCAATGCCATTTGGGAGGAAACGGAAGGAAAGGGCGTGGATAAGGTTCTGATCTGCGGTGGAGATGAGTATGCTCTGGCGCAGGCCTTAGACATGGTAAAATACGGCACCGGAATTGTCAGCAATGTAGCCTATTTCGGCTCCGAGGAGGATGTGGAAGCTTTGGAAATGGCGGGGCTGGATATGGAGCTTTCTCTGGGAGAAAAGAAAAAGCGGAAGAAGGCCATAGACGGACTATTGCTGCCAAAATTT
>NZ_DBHIGR010000106.1:0-7653 GCF_057249185.1 Oribacterium sp. | reverse complement strand
AGCAAAGAGGGAAATGCTATCGCTTTGGCGAATACGCCGGTGATGGATCATTTGAAAAAGGACTACCCCTATGTGGAAGGACAGGCTTCCGGACTGGCTGTAGGTCTTCCCGACGGACAGATGGGAAATTCCGAGGTAGGACACATGAACATGGGCGCGGGCAGAATTGTTTATCAGGAATTGACCCGTATTTCCAAGGCTATTCAGGATGGAGATTTTTTTGAAAATGCTGCCTTAAAGGGTGCTGTGGAGCATTGCAAGAAAAAGGATTCCGCCTTGCATTTTATGGGACTTTTGTCCGACGGAGGAGTACACTCCCACATTGAACATATTTATGGACTTTTGGAGCTGGCAAAGCGTGCAGGTCTTAAGAAGGTTTATCTTCATGCCTTTTTGGATGGAAGAGATACTCCTCCCGATTCCGGAAAGCATTTCCTTATGCAGATTGAAAAGAAAATGCAGGAAATCGGTGTGGGAGAAGTAGCCAGCATATCCGGAAGATACTATGCTATGGATAGAGACAAAAACTACGACAGAGTGGAAAAGGCTTACCTGGCGATGACCAAAGGAATCGGTGAGAAGGCAGCATCCGTAGAGGAAGCTATCAGCGCGTCCTATGCCAAGGAAGTTTTTGATGAATTCGTATTACCTACGGTAATCGAGAAAAACGGAGAGGCTCATCTTGTTTCTGACGGAGATGCTTGCATTTTCTTTAACTTCCGTCCGGATAGAGCAAGAGAAATCTGTCATTGCTTCTGTGATGATGACTTTAACTTCTTTGACCGTGGAGCCAGAAAAGAGGTATATTTTGTATGCTTTACCGACTATGATCCCACCATTCCCAATAAGGAAGTGGCTTTTCATAAGGAAGAGATTTCCAATACCTACGGAGAATATCTGTCTTCCCTGGGAAAGACTCAGCTTCGTATTGCGGAAACGGAGAAATATGCCCATGTTACCTTCTTCTTTAACGGAGGAAAGGAAGAACCCTTTAGCGGTGAAGATCGTATCCTGGTTCCCTCTCCCAAAGATGTGGCAACCTATGATTTAAAGCCGGAGATGAGCTGTTATACGGTAACGGAGAAGCTTACAGAGGCGATTCGCTCCGGAAAATATGATGCGATTGTGGCAAACTTTGCCAATCCGGACATGGTAGGACATACCGGTGTTCTCCCTGCAGCCATCAAAGCTATTGAAGTGGTGGATGAGTGTGTGGGAAAGGTTGTGGAGGCCGTGCAGGAAGTGGGAGGTAATCTCTTCATTCTGGCCGATCACGGAAATGCGGATATGATGGTGGACGAGAAGACGGGAGAGCCCTATACCGCCCATACTACCAATCCTGTACCCTTCATCCTTGTGGCAGCGGACAAGACTTTAAAGCTGAAGGAAGGGGGATGCCTTGCGGATGTAACCCCCACACTTTTGGATTTGATGGGGATTCCTCAGCCAAAGGAGATGACAGGAAAGAGCCTGCTGGAGAAGTAAAAAGTATAGCAAGAGTGGTAGCATAGCCAAGGATGGGACGCATAGCCAAGGACGGAAGTATATTCAACGACGGAAGTATAGAGAAGCTTAGAAGTAAGGACGCAAGAGTACCTGGAAGGAGTTATTCATGAAAATAGGAATCTGTACAGATTCCGGATCGGGAATACGGAAGGAAGAAAGTGAGAAATTCGGGATTACTGTAGTTCCCATGCCCTTTCGAATGGGGGAACAGGAGTACTTTGAAGGAATCAATATGAGTCGGGAGCTTTTCTTTGAAAAGCTGGCAGAGGGGGAGGAAGTTTCCACTTCCCAGCCCTCTATGGAAAGCCTGATGAAGGCCTGGGATGCCCTGCTTTTGGAAAATGATGAAATTGTTCATGTTCCGTTAAGCTCCGGGCTTTCCGGTTCCACCCAGACGGCTCTGATGCTTTCACAGGAAGAACCCTATTTGGACAGAGTATTTGTTTCGGATAGCAGAGGGGTTTCAGTTACCCAGAGAATGCACTGCCTGTTTGCCAAGGAATTGGCGGAGAAGGGATATACCGGGAAGGCTATACAGCATCTTTTGAATTCCATTGCAGAAGATAACGGCATTTATATCGGCGTAAGTACCTTGAAGTATCTTAAGCGGGGAGGCAGAATAACTCCGGTAGCCGCAGCCATCGGTAGTCTCTTGCAGATTAAACCGGTTTTGTCCATTAATAAGGGAGGGAAGCTGGACTCCTTTAAGAAGGTAAGGACGGAAAGACAGGTACGGGAAGCCATTATTGAGGGTTTAAAGGACAGTCTGGAACGACTGGGAGATCCGGAGGCAAGAAAGTCCTATATTGCCGTAGCCTATACGGACAATCTGGCTCAGGCGGAAGAGTTTCGTGCACAGCTTGCAGAGACCTTCCCGAATCGTTATGAGGAAGAGATAGTGATTTCTCCTCTGTCCTTACTGATATCCTGTCATATTGGAGAGAATGGTCTTGGCGCCGCGGTGATTAAGCGTCCGGATGCTTTGGAAAATACTTAAGCTTGGGGAGCAGTGATTTCAAACTGCTCTCCATTTGTTTTGATGAGAATTTCTCCCAGCTTTGCGGTTTCCAAGGGAAAGAGCCGATACTCTTTACAGTTTTCCACAGTGTTTTTGTGAGGATGTCCGTAGCGATTCTTCTTTCCATAGGAAAACAAGGCAAATTTTGCTTGGGTTTCAGACAGAAAACTTGGGCAGGAGGAGGTCTTGGAGCCATGATGTGCAAGCTTTAAAACATCGACTACGGGAGATACTTCCGCTTCCCTGCAATTTTCCAATAAAGCTTCCTCAGCCTCCTTAGGCATATCTCCGGTGAAAAGCATACGAAAATGCCCATAGGTCAAAAGACAGCCTATGGAGTGAGCATTGGCTTCTTCGATGTGGGAAGAATCATTAGGGTAAAAACAACGAATATAAAGCTGATGACCCTTGGCATCAGGCCATTCTTTTTTTGTCATAGCGTGATTTTCTGCCATAGTGCTATTTTCTGCCATGGTATTATCTTTCGTAGGAAGACAGATTCCCTGTTCGGAAAAGACAAGTTCATCTCCCTTTTGCCAATAGAAGATATCCGCTCCGTGATTGTAGGCCAAACGCTTTAACAAGTCATAACGATGGTCCTGAAGAGAGGAGGCGGGAAGGATTAAATGGGATAAGCTTATGGAGGGATTCTTTTCCAAGAGAGCCTGTATACCGCTGATATGATCTCGGTCACAGTGGGTGAGGAGGGCGTAATCGATGTGCTGAATCCTTTTGGCCTTACAATAGGGAAAGAAAATCTGTTCCGGAAATAAGTTCTTACTGGTGGAGCCGTTGTCAATGGTGAAAACCAGATTTCCTTTTCGAAGAACAAAGCCGTCACCCTGCCCCACATCCAGGGCGGCAATTTCCAATTCCTTAGGGGGCTTAGGCAGGTAGAGCGGAAGAGAAAGCAAAAAGCCCAGGGAGAGTAAAAGGGACAAGAAAGTACGATGCACTCTGGAAAGACAGGGGTTGAAAAGCCTTCTTTTTAAAGCTTTGAAAAAGAAGTTTTTTTGCTCGAAAAAACAGTTCATTTGCCCGAAAAAGAAGCTCATTTTCTCGGAAAAGAAAGTTTTTGCTTTGGGAAAGAAAAAGAGAAGGTAGAGAAGAAGAAAATAGAACATCACCGAGAGCACTTGCATCTTCCCAAGGGGAATCCGGGAAAAGGGGAGAGCAAGGCTTTTTTCCATGAAAAGATGAAATAATTGAAACAGGCGATTTACAAGCAATCGGGAGGAAATGCTAAGAAGACGGAGGAGTAGAAAGTCTTGCTCCGGCAGATAGGAAAGAAGGATAGAAACTGCCCCAAGGAGGAAGAAAAAAGGAAGGAGGGGGAGCAGAAGCAGGTTTAATAAGGGAGCATATAGAGGAAAGGAGAACTGGATTAAGGAAAACAGGGGGAGCAGAGTCAGATAAAAAAGGAAACTGCCTTGTAAACGATGGGGGAGAGTAGAGAGAAAGCAGGGGATAAGCTTAGAAAGAAAAGAAGGAAATTTCAAAAGAACTGAGGGGTGCTTGGAGAGAGCAAGCTTATGTTTTTTACAAATCTTGGAAAGGACTTTCTCCTTCTTTTTTCGAACTGTTTTTCCGGGACGTTCTTCTAAAAGGAAGAAAACAAAGAGGGTGAAGAAGGAGCATTGCATTCCGACGGAATAGAGGGAGAGCGGATTAAGCCAAAGCAAAAACAGTAAGGCGAAGGAAAGCTGGGAGAGCAGGTCTTTTCCTTTTCCCAGCTGTATGGCGGCAAAACGGAGAAATAGCATGAAAAGAGCCCGAAAGGCGGAGTGGGAAGAACCGGTAAAAAGAAAATAGGAAAACAGAAAGAAGGAAGTGATAAGAGAAGAAAGTAGGGAGGAGAGCTTTGCTTTTCGAAGGAGCCGGTAGAAAAAGGCTCCCAGAAGAGATAGATGTAAGCCGGATATGGCCAGAATGTGGGATATACCGGCACTTTGATAGAGGCTCTTTTCGGATAAAGTCATTCCTGAGCGTTCTCCCAAGAAAAGACTTTTTAAAAAGGCTGCCGTCTCTTCCGGATAAAGCGAAGATATTCTGTTTCCAAGGCTTTGTTTTAGGGTAAACAGCTCTTTGGCAAAGGGGGAGGACTCTCCTTGGATAAGCTCTATGGTATTGGCTTGAAATACTCCGGAAATTCCCTCTCCCTTATAATAGCGGGTAAGGGAAAACTCTCCTTTGTTGGTGGCAGGGTTAAGTTCTAAAAAATGGCCTTTTACGGAGCAAATCTGCCCCGGAAGCGGAAGAGGCATAGCGCCTTCTCCGGCGGATTCTTTCGGGAGATATAGAATCAGCTTTTGAAAGTGAAGGTCATTTCTTTTTTGATATTTTTCTTTCTTCTGTAAAGAAGAATTCTTTTTTTCTAAAGCAGTGTCTGCGATACAGGAGCCAAGAATGATCTTCCATTTCTTTTCCTGCTCTTCGATATACAGTACTTTGCCTCTCAGTACAGCCTGTAAGGGAAGGATATAGCCGATGTTTTCCCTTTCCGCTCCATAGCGATGATTTACGGAATAGAAGTTTAGCATAAACAGAGCCAGGCAAAGGAGGGAGCAAAATAACAGTCGATTTTTCTTTTGCTGTAAGAGAAAGAGGAATAGAAACAGCAGGGAAAAAAGGAATAAGAAACGGTAGGAAAAAGGAATTTCGGGAGAAAGAATCAATTCTCCCAATAGGGCAAAGAGAGCCAAAAAGAATAGGGGACGGGAAAGAAACATAGTGTGCTCCTTGGATCGAGGAAGTTAAGGAAAATATCATGGATAGTGAACAAGCTGTGAATGTAAAAAGAATGTAAAATGAATGTGATAAAGAAAAGTTGGCGGAATGGAAGCCGTAAAGAAAATATTGAAAATAAAAAGATATTTTCCCTATCCTAGTCCCAAAGCGGGAAAAAAGCAATAAAAAAACTCCCCCAAAATAGGGGAGCCTTTTTGTGCAGTTTACTGCATCTTGTTTACAGCTGTGTAAATCTGAGAAATCTTACGAGAAGCATTGTTAGCCTTGTAGATACCCTTGCTACGTGCCATTGCAATCTTCTTCTGTGCCTTAACCAGCATAGTCTCGGCAGTTGCCTTGTCACCGGCTTCTACAGCAGTGAAAACCTTCTTCATGTAAGTCTTTACTTCGGAACGGATTGCCTTGTTTCTTTCATTTCTCTGTGCCGCTACCTGAATTCTCTTTTTTGCAGATTTGATATTTGCCATGATTAAAACCCTTTCTTCCATAAGACTTTCCTGCCGCGGAAAACAAAATCCTATGGGAACAAAATAGAATGTATTCTTGTATTCTCTCTTGTTTTCAAATATCTGGACACGGACAGTTTGAAAACATACGCAACAATAATAGCGAAAACAGCTAGAACTGTCAAGGCGTGTATGCAGAAAAATAAAGGAAATCCTGAGATAAAAAATAGTATAAATACAGGGGTAAATACAGAAATAGCATTTTGTGGAAAAATCTTCCTTCTTATGGTATAGTTCCGAATGATTCTATTGCATGAAAGATGAGTTTTATGGGGATTCTCGGAAAATGCCTTAGAGCAGAAAAGGAAAACCCCTATTCATTCTTTATAGGAGACAGGATGGAAAAAATTAAGCAAGAGCGAATTCGTAATTTTTGTATTATCGCCCATATCGATCACGGAAAATCCACTTTGGCGGATCGTATCATTGAAATGACGGGCACCTTGACGGAAAGAGAGATGCAGTCTCAGGTTCTGGACAATATGGACATTGAGAGGGAACGGGGAATCACCATCAAATCCCAGACTGTTCGTATTGTGTATAAGGCGGAGGATGGGGAAGAATATATCTTCAATCTTATCGATACCCCCGGACACGTGGACTTTAACTATGAGGTAAGCCGTGCATTGGCGGCCTGTGACGGTGCTATTTTGGTGGTGGACGCCACACAGGGAATTCAAGCCCAGACTCTGGCCAATACCTATCTGGCTTTAGACCATAATCTGGAAATTATTCCTGTCATCAATAAGGTAGACCTGCCCTCCGCGGATCCGGATTTGGTAGCCCATGAAATCGAGGACGTTATTGGCATTGAAGCCTTGGATGCTCCGCGGATTTCCGCAAAAACCGGTTTGAATGTGAAAGAGGTATTGGAAGCGGTGGTAAAGCGTCTTCCCCCTCCCGGCGGTTCCATAGAGAACCCCTTACAGGCACTGGTTTTTGACTCCTTATATGACAGCTATAAGGGGGTTATCATTTTCTGCAGAATTAAAGAAGGCAGCGTGAAAAAGGGCAGCAATATCCGCTTTATGGCCACCGGTGCGGAATTTACCGTAACAGAGGTGGGAACCTTTGCGCCGGGACAGTTTATTCCCGGGGAGGAGCTGACCCCCGGTATGGTAGGCTATATTACCGCCTCCATTAAAAATATCCGGGATGCCCGGGTAGGTGATACGGTAACCACTGTGGATAAGCCTGCGAAGGAAGCCCTTCCCGGTTATAAGAAGGTGCAGTCCATGGTATACTGCGGAATTTATCCTTCTGACAGCCAGAAATATCCGGATCTTCGGGATGCTTTGGAAAAGCTTCAGTTAAATGATGCGGCGCTGAATTATGAGGCGGAAACCTCTGCTGCTTTGGGCTTCGGCTTCCGTTGCGGATTTTTAGGCCTACTGCATCTGGACGTGGTACAGGAAAGATTGGAAAGAGAGTACGATTTGGACCTGGTAACCACGGCGCCCTCCGTTATTTACCATGTGTATAAGACGGACGGCTCCATGATGGAGCTGACCAATCCTTCCAACCTGCCGGATCCGGCGGAGATTGCCCATATGGAAGAGCCCATTGTGGAGGCGGAGATCATGGTGACTTCGGAATTTGTGGGTGCCATTATGACCCTTTGTCAGGAGCGAAGAGGAATTTATAAGAGCACGGAATACATTGATCAGACCAGAGCGTTTTTAAAGTATGATTTACCCTTAAACGAGATTATCTATGACTTCTTTGATGCCTTAAAGTCCAGAAGCCGGGGCTATGCAAGCTTCGACTATGAATTAAAGGGTTATCAGGAAGGGAAGATGGTAAAGCTGGATATTTTGGTAAACAAGCAGCAGATTGATGCCCTTTCCTTCATTGTCCATGCAGGCTCTGCCTACG
>NZ_DBHIGR010000105.1:0-7727 GCF_057249185.1 Oribacterium sp. | reverse complement strand
TGCTCCGAAATCGGAAGCATGATTTCATCCCCCTCCTGCAAAAAGGCTCTGCCATAGGTATAGGCGATAAGATTCAATCCCTCGGTGGCATTTCTTACAAAGATGATTTCCGCGCTTTCCTTCGCATTCAGGAACTTCGCCACAGCCTCCCTCGCCTCTTCATAGGCTTCCGTAGCCTTTAAAGAAAGCTCGTAGAGCCCACGGAGAGGGTTGGCATTTTCCGCATGATAATAATGCTCCATTGCTTCCAAAACCTGCTTTGGCTTCTGGGTAGTTGCCGCATTATCCAAGTAGGCAAAGTTTCCTGTTTTGAAAATAGGAAAATCTTCTTTTAATTTTTTCGCCAATTCCTCTCTTGCCAATTCCATTATTCCTCTTCCTTACCCTTTCCTCGGATAGTCTCCTCAATATATACCTGAATATTCTTATCGGAAATGCTGTGAATAACATTTTCCATTCTGGCTTCCGCCATCAGCTCATAGGTGCTTTCCAAATCCATACCCCTACTTTGCATATAAAAGACACTGTCCTCGTCCAAACGACCGATGGTAGCACCGTGGTTTCCTTCCACATCATCCTCATCACAAAGAATGACCGGGATGGTCTGATTTACCACATTGTCATCCATCAAAAGTACATTTTCCTGTTCATTACCGCAGGCTCCCTTTGCCCCATGCTTTAGGTCAATGGTGCCCCGGAAAATTTTAAAGGCTTCCCCTCTCAGCACACCGTCACAGTAAATATGCGATTCACTCTTCTTTCCGAAGTGATTTACCAAAAGGTTGTAGTCCGCTTTTTCCTGCTTCTCTAAAAAATAGCCAAGATGCAATTCCGCCTCACTTCGATTTCCTAAAAGGTCAGCCCGATAGCCCATATGGGCACTCTTTCCGCAAAGATGAATTGCGCTAAGCTTTACCTTCGCAGATTCCTGAAGCTGCAAAGATAAGTCATCATAGCTTCGGAACCCATCTCCGAACTTACTCACCAAAATCAGATTCAGCTCCGCGTTCTTTTCCAAAATAAACTTTTCCTGTAAATAAGCGGATCCTGTCGCCTTCTCCTCTGATTCTCTATGCAAGAAGAGAGTAAGCTTTGCCCCCTCCTCCAGATAGAAACGAAAGGAAGAATGCTGGTTCTCTTTACTCTCATAAAGAAAATGCATAATCATGGGAGCCTTGGCTTCACCCTTTTTAATGCGATAGCCGATACTTTCACAGCCGTCTTCCTTCGCAAGACCGGCTAATTCCTCTCCCAAACCGCTTACTACTTTAGAGAAGTCTCCCTCTCCTCTAGTGGCCTCTTCTTCTATTTCAGGTGTAAAGGATTGAAATGCGCCCTCAATCTTAATTTTACTTTCATTCATTTTCAGCCAGCGAAATGTAGGAACCGGCATCTTATTAATAAGCAATTCTTCTGTACGCACAATTCCTCCTTCCTAGCCGATGGCTCCAACCATCTCTAAACGAATCAGGTTGTTCATCTCCACCGCATACTCCAAAGGCAGCTCCTTGGAAACGGAGTCCGCAAATCCGCTGACAATCAGAGACTTAGCCTCCTCCTCGGGAATACCGCGGGACATCAGATAAAATACCGCTTCATCGGAGATTCTTCCAATCTTTGCCTCATGCCCCACATCCGCCTGATTGGTACGAACATCAATGGCGGGAACCGTATCGGAACGGGACTGGTCATCCAGCATCAAAGACTGACAGGATACCGCAGACTTTGCATTTTTCGCCTGATTTTGAATCACCACCGCAGAACGATAGGTGGAAATACCGCCGCTCTTGGAAATAGAACGGGTATTGATATAAGAACTGGTGTTTTTACCGATATGCACCATCTTGGCTCCGGTATCCAGATTCTGCCCTGCTCCCGCAAAGGTCACGCCGGTGAACTCCGCCCTGGCATTGTCTCCCTTTAAAATGGTCATGGGGTAGAGGTAGGAAATATGGGAACCGAAGGAACCGGAAACCCACTCCATAATACCGTTTTCTTCCACTCTGGCTCTTTTGGTGTTTAAGTTATACATATTCTTAGACCAGTTCTCGATGGTAGAATAGCGAAGCTTTGCATTCTTTCCAACGAAAAGCTCAACACATCCCGCATGGAGGTTCGCCACATTGTACTTCGGTGCGGAACAGCCTTCGATAAAATGTAACTCCGCTCCCTCATCCACGATGATTAAGGTATGTTCAAACTGTCCTGCTCCCGGTGCATTCAAACGGAAATAGGACTGAAGGGGAATCTCAACATTTACCCCCTTGGGAACATAAACGAAGGAGCCTCCGGACCATACTGCCCCGTGAAGAGCTGCAAACTTATGGTCTGTCGGGGGAACCAGCTTCATAAAATGCTTCTCAATCATTTCCCCGTAGGGACCGTGAAGGGCGGACTCGATATCGGAATAAACCACACCCTTAGCCGCTACCTCTTCCTGCAGGTTATGATATACAAGCTCCGAGTCATACTGAGCGCCCACACCTGCTAAGCTCTTTCTCTCCGCCTCCGGAATACCGAGTTTTTCAAAAGTATTCTTAATATCTTCGGGAACCTCTTCCCAGTCCGCGGACATCTTGGTTTTCGGCTTAACATAGGTCACAATATTGTCCATGTTCAAGTCGGAAATATCCGGTCCCCAGTTGGGGATATCTGTCTTATGATAAACTTCCAGGGCCTTCAGACGGAAATCTCTCATCCACTGAGGATCATTTTTCTTATCCGAAATCTCCTCTACGATTTCCGGTGTTAAGCCCTCTTTGATTTTATAGAAGTCACTGTCTTTTTCTTCATATCGAAAATCATATAAAGAACGATCAATATCTTGAACTTCTGTTCTTTCCTTTGCCATACTATCCTCTAGCTTTCCAAATAAAAGGCTTTATTCCTTCTCCAAAAAAGATTCAAAACCTTCGTTGTTGATTTTATCTACCAGGCTTCCGTCTCCCTCAGCCTTCATCACACCGTTAATCACCACATGCGTCTTATCTACTGTCAAGGACTCTAAAATTCTTGTGGAGTGGGTGATAATTAAAAGGGAGCCCTCCATATTCTTCTGATACTCCTTGATTCCTTCGGAAACGGTTCTTACCGCATCCACATCCAGTCCGGAATCAGTCTCATCCAGAATAGCGAGACCGGGCTTTAACATAAGAAGCTGTAAAATCTCCGCCTTCTTCTTCTCTCCACCGGAGAAGCCCACATTCAAATCACGCTCTGCATAGCTGTGATCCATTCCCAAAATATCCATGGACTTCTTTAGCTCCTTACGAAAATCCCAAAGGCGGATTCTCTGTCCAAAACGCTGTTCCATAGCGGAACGAATGAAGTTTCCAAGGCTTACTCCCGGAACCTCCAAGGGATTTTGGAAGGAAAGGAAAATTCCTCTCTTAGCTCTCTTATCCACAGCCTCATGGGTAATATCTTCCCCGTCAAAAAGAATCTGTCCATTGGTAATACTGTAGCGTGGGTTTCCCATAAGAGCATTGCCCAAGGTGGACTTTCCTGCTCCGTTTGGTCCCATCAGCACGTGAGTTTCTCCCTTATTGATGGACAGGTTCACATTCTTTAAAATTCCTTTTTCTTCTACTGAAACGGATAAATCTTTTATCTTTAGTAATTCCGCCATATTCCCTCCAAATATATAAAGACCTTTCTGTCTTATCATTAAGATGCTTCGACTTGCCACCGAAAACCAATCTGCACGAAGGGTACGGTTCCATTCCGTGATTCTTTAATTCTGAACCAATAACAACAATTCATAACATCTTCTTGACTATGTTTCGGATTATAAACGAGGCAAAATCAAGTGACAATACTATTCCTAGTAATTTTATAGGATTATAAGAAAAAAAACAAAAGAAGAGGAAAAAAGCCTGTAATATCAAGCCTTTGCCTCTTCTTTTGGTTATCTGTAACTAACTTTTAACATATCCCCCATTCACAGTTTTAGCGTATACTTTTCAAGGCTATTAAGCGAACTCCGGTTTGACAGAAGTCATTTACCAAAACATCTCCGATTCGGATGGGTATAGGTACTCGGAAGCCCTTACAGAATGCCTCCGCCTCTGAGAATTTCTCCTTGGGAATGGCTTTTTCCGTCTTTACCGGAAGAAATTCCTTAGAACCGATTAGGCGAATCTCTGAAAGAAAGCTAGCCTTGGTCTCTGAAATCTCTCTTTCCGCAAAGGCCTTTCCTCTTCCACATCCATTGCCTGTGACGGAAATCAGTCTGTTTCCTTCGTAGCTGACTTCCAAGGTACAGCCTCTTCTACAGTTCATACAAGTCATCTTGGTTTCCAAATTTATCCCTCTTTCCGTAAGTAAAAATCCATTGTCAAAATATTCTTTTCCTCTAATGCTCTTTTCTTTTAATCTTCTTTACCGAAGCCGAAACTTGCTTCCAATGCTTTTTTCCAGCCCCGTACTTTTTCTTCTCTTTGCTCTCGTGTCATCTTGGGAAAGAACTCCATTTCCACATGATGCCGTTCCTCCAGGCTGTCCATAGATTCATAGAGTCCTACAGAAAGTCCCGCAAGATAGGCCGCTCCCAAGGCGGTCGTTTCAATAGAACGGGGACGTATCACGGAGGCTTGCATCAAATCCGCCTGAAACTGCATAAGGAAATTATTGCCGGAGGCTCCCCCATCCACTCGAAGACTTCTAAGACGCTGTCCCATATCCTGCTCCATGGCCAAAAGCAGGTCTCTGCTTTGAAAGGCAATGGACTCCAAGGCGGCTCGGATTATGTGATTTTTATTCACACCTCTGGTGAGACCGGTAATACTTCCCCTGGCAAAGGGGTCCCAGTAGGGCGCGCCCAGTCCGGTAAATGCAGGCACAATATAACAACCGTTACTGTCCTCCACCTTGGAAGCAAAATACTCCGAATCCTCCGCCTTATCCAGCATGTGCAGCTCATCTCTTAGCCACTGAATGACTGCTCCTCCTACATAAACCGAGCCCTCTAAAGCGTACTGCACCTTCCCGTCAATGCCCCAGGCAATGGTACTCAGCAAGCCGTGTTTTGAAAGAATAGCCTGATTTCCTGTATTCATCAGCATAAAACAGCCTGTACCGTAAGTATTTTTCACATCTCCCTTTTGGAAGCAGCATTGTCCGAAAAGAGCTGCCTGCTGATCTCCAGCCACTCCACAGATAGGAACAGGCCTTCCCAAAAACTCCGGATCCACCTCACCGAAGAAGCCGGAGGAGGGATTCACCTTGGGAAGCATAGCCTTGGGAATTCCAAAGAAGGACAGAAGCTCCTCATCCCATTCCAAGCTGTGAATGTTAAACAGCAGTGTTCTTGAGGCATTGGTATAATCCGTAACAAAACAGTTTCCCTTACTCAGCTTGTACATCAGCCAGGTATCCACGGTACCGAAGCAAAGTTCTCCCGCCTCCGCCCTTTCCTGAGCCCCCTCCACATGGTCTAAAATCCAGCGGATTTTCGTGGCGGAAAAATAAGGATCAAAAACCAGACCGGTTTTTTCCCGAATCTTTTCTGAAATCTCCGGATGGGCTTTTTGTGCTTCCTTTATCCATTCCGTAGTTCTTCTGCACTGCCAAACAATAGCAGGATAAATGGCCTGTCCCGACTTTCTATCCCACACAATGGTACTTTCCCTTTGATTCGTGATACCGATGGCAAGTAAAGCCTCTGAGGGAATTCCGGATTTTTCCAGACATTCTCTTGCTACCGCCAACTGGCTTTGCCAGATTTCATTGGGATGATGCTCCACATAACCGGGTTTAGGGTAATACTGGGGAAACTCCTTTTGTGCCTTCAAAACCGCCTCTCCCTCTTCGTCAAAAAGGATGGCTCTGGTACTGGTAGTGCCCGCATCTAAGGCCATGATATATTTTTTCATTTTGCTTCCTTTCTACAAGCTATTTTCAACTGTTTTATGGACGAATTCTCACTTCCGTAAATTCCGGAATAAAGCTTTCTTTGGCACTTTCTTCCTCTTGCATATAGGCGTTTTGAATTCCCAGTTCTTCAGCATAACGAATCCATTTTTCATACTCTTTTCCGTAGACTCGACGGTCAATCTCCGGGTAAGCCTCAAGATTTCCATAAGGAATATATTGCCGGAGTAAACTATATAAAATATTTTCTCCGTACTCTTCATAGGCATACTTCAGAACTTTTTTCGCCTGATATACCTGATTGGGCAGGAGCAAATGTCGAAGAATCACACCTTTTTGTAAAAGCCCCTCCCTATACTCAAGTTCGGGACACTGTCGTACGCACTCCGCCAGAGCTTCCTTCGCCCTGATTGGGTAGTCCTTTGCCTTGGAATAGCGTAAAGCCGAGTCTTCCCTGATATATTTAAAATCAAAAAGATAAATATCAATAAGCCCTTCACAACTTGCCAATACCTCACTGCTTTGATAGCCGGAGCAGTTCCATACAAAGGGTAGGCTAAAGCCTCTTTTCTTAGCCAAGCTGATCGCCTCTAAAATCCCCAGAAGATAATGCTCTCCCGTAACCAGATTGATATTGTGACAGCCCAGCTTTTCCAAGCTTAGAAAATGTTGATAAAGCTCTTCCACAGAGACCGCTTCTCCGATTTCTCCCCGAGAAAGCCTTTGGTTTTGGCAAAAGACGCAGGACAGGCTACAGTAAGAAAAGAAAATAGTTCCGCTTCCCTTGCTTCCGGAAAGACAGGGCTCCTCCCAAAAATGGGGAGCTGCTCTTCCGATATGCATAATACTTCCCGCATGACAAAATCCCCGTTCACCCTTAAGGCGGTTTACCTTACATTCCCTTGGGCAAAGTCTACAGGAAACATAAGATAGAATACTTTGTTTCTCTTCTCCCTGTATGGTATTAGATTTTTCTTTCTGTACTGTATTAAATTTCTCTCCCTGAACTATCTTAGGTTTTTCTTCCTGGACTATCTTGGATTTTTCTTCCTGTATTTCCTCTATTTCCCGGATTTTCTGCATTTCCTATATTTTATCCTCGTTTTTCGCGGTTTTCTATTTCAATCCCCGCTTATTCTATCTAAGTCCGGCTTGTAAGCCCTCTAAAAAGCTGATACAATTCCTTTGATTTCACAATAATTTATCAAAACAAAGGAGTATATTATGGCAAATCCTATTGTACGCATTACGATGGACAGTGGCAAGGTGATTCGTTTGGAGCTGTATCCCGAAACTGCCCCCATTACCGTAGAAAATTTTTTAGACCTGGTAAAGAAGGGCTTTTATAACGGACTGACCTTCCACCGTATTATTTCCGGCTTTATGATTCAGGGAGGAGACCCGGACGGAAACGGTATGGGGGGCCCAGGTTACAGCATTAAGGGAGAGTTCAAGAGCAACGGTGTAGACAACCCCTTAAAGCATGAAAAGGGTGTGATTTCTATGGCTCGTTCCATGGATCCCAACTCTGCCGGCTCCCAGTTCTTTATTATGCATGAAGCAGCGCCCCACTTGGATGGACAGTATGCCGCATTCGGAAAGGTCATCGAAGGCTTGGATGTAGTGGATGAAATTGCTTCCGTAGAAACCGGTTTTCAGGATGCTCCTGTAGAAAAGGTAATCATGGAAAAGGTAGAGGTAGAGGAATAATTTATCCCTTGCCTATACTCGGAAGTTCCATGCGATTTCCTCAGACTATAGTATAAAAAATCCCCCTCTCCTGAGAGAGGGGGGAACTATGGCTATAAGCCGGGTTATGTCGAAAATGGTCATCTATCTAGGACTTATGTCGCCAT
>NZ_DBHIGR010000104.1:0-7747 GCF_057249185.1 Oribacterium sp. | reverse complement strand
CTTCTTAACACAAAAACTCCCGGCTTCAAAAAATCCTCCAACAAAGAATTTCTATAGGAAAGATAAGAAAGGATTAAAGCTAGGACAAAACTCAGAAGATAGGCCGAGAGAATTCCCCGAGAGCTTTTCCACAGTATTCCGTAGAATTCTTGCTGCTGTAATAGTCGACTTAAGGCTTTAACACTTTCTATAGGTCCAACCAAAAGAAAGGAATTGTTCACCAATCCGGCAAACAATTCCCATAGAAGCAACCAAAATATTATAATTCCCGCTTTACGCCATTGTTTCACATTCTTTCCTTCCTAATAACAGGAATGCATTTCGTTCTTTTCTATATCCAAGCTATGGCTTTCAAAAAGAACTGTCACTTCCCCTCTATTAAGGCTCTGCATAAAATCCCTCTTCCGGTAAGACTCCTCCCACCGACTTCGGATTAGATGCAAAAAGAACTTGATAGTACTGCTCCAAAGCTTTCTTCATCTCTTCTCCGTCAATGAAATGAATATTACAGTTTGGGATAGCCTTGGCAGCCAAAGCTTCCTTCTCCAGGATTCCCTGTTTCACCACAAGTTCTGCCGTCTTCTGAACATCCTTTTCCACAGCGGCAATGCTTTCTTTTTCCTCATCCAAAAAAGCCTTCACAATTTCAGGGTGTTCCTTGGCATAGGATTTTCTGACAATGGTTACCGCTGTGGGCAACTCTACCCCGTCAAAGGACTTCTTCCACTCCTCTGTAATAGAGATTTTTCTTTGTAAATTACTGTTTTGTAAAAGAGTTGCAGTGGCAAAGGGCTCAGGAAGAATTGCCACGTCGTTGGGATTCACCTGTAAATGCGCTACTGCCTCAGCAGGTTCCGTTACAAAGTTAAGATTTCCCTCCAAATTGTTCTTGGAAAGCAGGGCACGAAGCACATACTCCGGTGTGGCCCCCTGTCCCGGCATATAAATATCCTTTCCGGCTAAATCCGCAATGCTGTTCACTTCCTCATTTCCGGTAATTACATACAGGATGCCCAGCGTATTGATATTCAGAACTTCCACATCCTTATCCAGCTTTTGGTATAAAACTGCCGCCATATTGGCCGGAACTGTAGCAATCTGTCCCTTTCCGGCTACAAAATCCGGAAGTAAGGCATCCGGGCTTGCTTCCATTTGAAATTGGTAAGGAAGTTTTTCCTCTTCACTTTTCTCCATCAAATGCACAAGGCCTATGGTAGTGGGTCCCTTAAGGCTTAAAATCGTCGGGCCTTCTCCTGTCTCAGTCTTATTCTCTGCCTTAGATTCTTCCGCATTTTCAGAACTTTCTACTGAAGAGCTCTTCTCTTCTACAGCAGGAGTAGATTCCTTCTTTGCTTCCGTAGAGCTCTCTCCGCCCTTGGTACAGGCAAAAAGACCAAGGCAAAGAAGACAAAGTAACAGCCATTTCCAAAGATTTCTTTTCATAAACATCCTTTCTTCTTGAACTGTAAATATAATTTTACCGCTATCCTGCCATAATTTTCCCTCTTCATTCAGCAGCGGGTACACCGAGTAAATTTACTTTTTAAAAAACAATCTTCAATAAATCCAAAGGCTTTTCAATGAAATAATTTGCCGTTTCGATTTCTTTCCGTTCTCCATAGCCGTAGAGCGCTGCCACAGAGTCGATTCCTGCATCCTTCGCCCCTTGAATATCATAAACTGTATCTCCTACCATAAGACAATCTTCTCTTTGAAAACAGCCCTTTTCTATAGCTTGCTCCATCAAGAAACTCTTGTCGGAATGTTGCTCCTTAAGCTCCGTGCCGATTTCCAGGAAAAAATAAGGGGATAAACCAAAGTGGGCTATGATTTGTGTGGCAAAAAACAGAGGCTTAGAGGTTAAAAGCACCAGCTTCTTCCCTCCTTCATGCATCTTCTTCATGCATTCCTCCATCCCGGGATATAAAAAGGCATCATACATTCCCTTCTCAGGATAATATTCCCGATAATAAGAAATGGCTTCTTTAGCCTTTTCTTCGGAAAAACCGTAGAATCGCATAAAAGAATCCTGCAAGGAAGGTCCCACAAATCTTCTCAGCTTTTCCTCCGGTTCATTAGGCAAGGAAAAATGATCCAAGGCATATTGTACCGACTTCATAATTCCGGAGCCGGAATCCATAATGGTTCCATCCAAATCCAAAAATATATTTTGATACTTCTTTTTCATAAGTACTTCTTCTCCCTTTTCTCTACTGTTACTTTCTGCCCTTTAAGTCCTTTTGCTTCAAACAGAAATATCATCCCCTACTCTTTTAATCCTTCGGTCTCATATAGAAATGCCCGGTAATATCCTGGGAACGAATGGTGTTCACAAAGGACTCCGGATCAATCTCGTTAATCTTCATTTTCACCTTCTTGATATCCGCTGAAGAAATCACAGAATACACCATATAATGGTCTTTTCTTTCAAATGCTCCCATGGCGTGCATAATAGAGGCGCCGTGATGACAGACCTCATGGATTCCCGCTGCTATTTCATTGGGATAATCCGTAATCACAAAAAGCGTAAGCTTTTGATAATTTCTGTAAAGTGCGGAAACGGTTTGTGTAGACACATATTGGAAAATGATGGAGTATAACGCCTTCTCCCAACCGAAAAGATATCCGGCAACAGCCAAAAGGGCGGCGTTAAAATAGAAAATCAAATTCCAAGTGTCCACTCCCTTTTTCTGAGACAGATAAATCGCAATAAAATCCGTTCCCCCGGAAGTGGCATCCATCCTGAGGCAAAGCGTAATGGCACAGGCATTTAAGATTCCTCCGAAGATAGATATTAAAAGCATATCCGAGGTAATGGGCTGTAAATTCACTCTATCCGTAACAAAGCCTGTGAATAAAATCATAATCAAAGATAAGATTGTGAATTTTTTTCCCACATACCGAAAGCCGATGTAAACAGGAATAATATTGATAATGATATTCAGTACAGAATACGGAAGCGCTAAGTTAAAATAGCGTAACGCTACTCTTTGTAACAGGACTGTGAGTCCCGTAGCTCCTCCCGGAAAAAGTCCTCCGGCTGAAACGAAGGTTTTCAGGTTCAAAGCCAGCAAGGTGGCTCCCGCCAAAACGCCAAGTAGCCTTTTTATATCTCTTTTCGTATCAAATTTCATAACACCCCTCCAAGATTGGTCTTTTCATTCTAACATTCTCTTTCTCTTTTGCCTAGGGTTCAGAGGGAATGTCTTTAGGAATGTCTTTAGGAATGTCTTGGGGAATATCTTTGAAAATGTTCATTATCAAAGATTTTGACAGTGCTCTTTAAATTCAGCGAATGCAGCGCTATTTCTTAACAATTTCGATAGGAAGTCCTAATTGCATAGAAGTTATCTTGTAAGCAAAAGGAAGATTTGGTATACTTTCTTGCCGTAGTATCTAGAAAAAGCTGAGGAGAAAAACATGTCCAACCAAAAAGATTATAGAAGTTCCAAAGGGTCACAGAAAAAGAAGTCCGGCTTCCTTTCTATACTTCTTCATTATGTCCTGCCTTATCTGGTGATTAATTCCATTATTTTGTTTTTTGTTTTGGCTACCCCGAAGTTAAAGGTGAATGAAGCTACGGAAACGGATGATCCTGCTGTACGAACACTTTTGGTTCATGTGGATTCCGTTCTTCCTATTAAAGAGTTCACCGCAAAATTAGAGGGAAAAGAGCAAAATTTCACAAAGGAAAATCAAAATTACATCATTTCTCTTACCGGAAATGGAAATCTTCGAATTTCCGCAAAATCCATCAACGGGATGATGCAAGTAAGCAATACCCAAATCAATAGTTTTGACGAAAATCCCCCCGTCATTGATGAGGATAATGTTGTTCTCGGCTCCGGATATGTTGAGTTTACCGTTACCGATGATCAGTCCGGAGTGGATTATGCCACAATTTACGGAATTGATAAGGATGGAGACAATCTTAAACCCACCAACATTGATGAAGCTAGCGGCAAGGTAACATTTTCCATGAAAAGTAATGGACTTACCGTGTATGTTTCTGATAAATCGGGAAATCAGGTTACCGGCAACTTCACTTTAGAAGAATCTCCTTACCCGAAAACCAAGGCGGATGAAGAAGCGGCTAAGGACGAAGATAGCAAGAACGAAAACAGTAAAAACAAAGATAGTAAGAGCAACACACATAACGGTAAGTCAGGCAATAAAGAGGAGGAAAGAAGCTCAGAAAAAAACGGTTCTTCCAAAAATCATACCGGTGAAAGTTCTGAAAAAAGCAATTCCGAAAAGAGCAGTTCGGAAAAGAGCTCTTCCAAGAATAGTTCGGAAAAGAATTCCTCTCACGATAACAGCAAGAGCAGTTCCGGAAAAAGCAAGTCTAATTAGAGAAATCTATCATTTAATAAAAAATAGAAAATATCTACCGTCAAGTTTTTTCAGTAAATAAAGAATAGGAGTACAAGGGATGAATTTAGAAAGAATGGAAGAATTATTGTTTTACCGAAATCTTTTAGAAACAGATTTTGTACAGGATTTAAGGGACGATGCTCCCTATTCTGCCCTCTCCCGTCTCTTTCAAAACTATTCCAATATGCCAAAGGGAACAAACCTTTGGCATATTTTTCTTGCCGATTTTCTTTTGCAGGACGAAAATTCTCTAAGTTTATCTGCCGAAAAAAGAGGCTGGAGTCATTTCTCTCATCCGGAATTTATCCAAAGAGAAATGGAAATCCTCTATTCCCTCTATCATTTAAACCTGTCTTTCTTCTTTCCGAAGGAACAAAAAGCTATCGATTCCGTATTTCGAGGAAAAGTTTCCGAAGCAGCCAAGACAGAGCACTTTCCCTCCTATTCCTACGAAGCACAGCTGCTTTCCTTTAACAATAAGTTGGAAACAGCAAAGGATGCTTTAGAATTCTCCTCTATTTTGGAAAGGGAATATAAGGAAAAGGGTGTAGGACTTTTCCGTTGTCATTCCGCCTTTAGCTTGGAAAAAGAAAATATTTTCGGTACAGGCTCTTCCGAATACTGTTTGGAAGGTCTTCCCTTGCAGAAGTATCCCGGATTCTCCACTCTTTTGGGCTATGAAAAGGAAATTTCCGCCTTGAAAGAGAATACCGAAGCCCTTTTGGCAGGAAAGAATGCAAATCACGTCCTACTCTACGGAGATGCGGGAACCGGAAAATCCAGCTGCATGAAGGCGCTTTTGGAGGAATACCATTCTAAAGGACTCCGCTTTGTTTCTCTTTTCAAAAAAGATCTGGAGGGAATTCCCTTCCTCTTGCAAACCCTTAGAGAAAGACCTTATTTCTTTATTCTTTACTTTGACGATCTTTCTTTCGAGAATTTTGAAGTGGAATATAAACTGCTGAAGGCGGTCATGGAAGGAGGCTTGGAAGGAAGAGCAGACAATATTCTGCTTTATGCCACCTCTAACCGAAGACATTTGGTAAAGGAAAATCTTTCCGATAAAAATGATATCGAATACCAGGAGGACCTGCACCATTCCGATACCACAGAGGAAAAACTTTCCCTGGCAGATCGTTTTGGTCTTTCCATCCTCTTCCAAAAGCCGGCCTATACCCTTTATCAAAAAATTGTGCTTTCTCTGGCCAATAAATACAAGCTTTCCATTTCCGAGGAAAAGCTTCTGACCATGGCCAATGCCTGGTCTATCCGAAGAGGAGCCGCCACAGGACGAACAGCAGAGCAATTTATCCAGTCCTTACTGGTACAGAAAAAGGACTAGGATTTTCCTCTTCCAACATCTCCTCATAACCTTTTAGGGCAGCAAAGGGAGCGAATTGTGCCGCTCGACTTTCCTTGGACATCCTCTTCCGAAGAAGGGGGATGGGATAAGTAGTATATAAAATGGATTGATAGGAGTTTTCTCCTATCTTTTCTTTTTTTTTATCTTTCATAATCCTCTTCTTCCACTATATTCTTCGCTATAGTTGCTTCCTCCTTTCTCCTGATAGAAGCCAAGTCTGAAACGCCGCTGCTATGGCCTCCAATCTGTCGGTTCCGCTCCCTCCCTCTGGCTCCCTCCAGATACTGGTAGCCCTTCAGTAAGGCATTCTTTCCGAATTTCTCCATTACCGCTAAAGCTGCTCCTCTAGCCTTCTCCTCCTTTTCCAGAAATTGCGCCCTTTCTCTAAGCTCCTGCTCTTCCTCAGCCGAGGTCAAAAAATGCTGAAACAAATCCAACTGCCCCTCCGGTAAGGCTTCACAGTCCCTTACATCCTCTGCGGAAATACTGAGCTTTCTGATTCTTAATCTTCTGTCCATAATCCTGTCATAGATCTCCAAAACCGCCTCTCGAAAGGCTCTCCCCTGATTGCTTCTTTTCTGAAAATGATAGAGACCATGGACCGATTTCGGTACTCTTTTTCCATAGTGATTCCAGACAAGATTCCCTTCATAGCTTTCTCCCCCATTCTCTTCATCAAAGGAGAGATAGAGCTGCACAAAGGCAGAATCCTTCCCTTTCTTCAGTAAATCCAGCGCCAAATCCTCCGCCATCTCCTCTGCCACCATCCTTCCCTCGGAAAAGCCGTAGGGAGACGGCAACACTTGCCCGCTATGCAGGCTATTGCTTTTACTGTGAAAGGCCTTAATATCCTCTATCTTGCAAGTTTCATAGCCAAAGGCATGGTCAATCAAAAGCTCTGCCTGTATTCCAAAAAGCTTATACAGGAGTACCTGATTTTTCTTTTCTTTACTGCCGGAAAGAGCCGCCATGGCAATATCTCCCATAGTATAGATTCCATAGTGAGCCAAACGATTCTCAATTCCTCGGCCAATCCGCCAAAAGTCATGGAGGGGCTTATGCTGCCAAAGACTTTCCCGATAAGATTGCTCCGTCAACATAGCCAAACGAATCCCTTCCTTAGAGGCTTGCATGTGTTTTGCTTCGATATCCATAGCTACCTTGGCCAGATAGAGATTCTCCCCTAAGCCGACGGTGGCAATCATCCCTACCTCCTCATAAACTCTTCTGCAAATCTCCTCCGCCAAGGCTCTACTGCTTTTTTGATAAATTCTTTCATAGGGCTTAAGATCCATAAAAACCTCATCCACGGAATAGACATGAATATCCTCTTTAGAAACAAATTCCAAATACACCTCATAAACCCGCCTGCTGTAAGCCATGTATAAAGCCATCCTGGGAGGAGCCGTAATATAGTTTACCGCCAAAAAGGGATAGGCTTTACAATCTGAATCAAAGCAGGACTTTCCCACAAGAGGCTGTCCTCCGTAAAGCTTCGACCTTTGGTAATTGATCTTTCGTACCTTTTCTACCACCTCAAAAAGTCTGGCTCTTCCCGGAACACCGTAAGCCTTTAGGGCAGGACTTACTGCAAGGCAGATGGTTTTTTCCGTCCTTTCTCCATCTGCCACCACCAAATAAGCATCCATAGGATCCAAGCCTCTTTCTCTGCACTCGCAGGAAGCATAAAAAGACTTTAAATCAATGGCCATATAGTGACATTTTCTTTCCTTTTGCACTTCCCCATACACATCCATGGCTCTATCTCCATTCTTCTTCCTTTCTTCTCTTATTCTAAAACCAAACATTTGTTTTGTAAATAAAAAAAGCAAACATTTGTTCTAAAAATGTTTGCTTAATCTTTTCTTGATCTTTCTCTTGGTCTTTTCCTTGAGCTTTGCCTTAATCTTTCTCTTGGTCTTTTCCTTGAGCTTTGCCTTGATCTTTCTCTTGGCCTTTTCCTTGAGCTTTGCCTTAATCTTTCTCTTGGTCTTTTCCTTGAGCTTTGCC
>NZ_DBHIGR010000103.1:0-7816 GCF_057249185.1 Oribacterium sp. | reverse complement strand
GCGGATTCGGGACTTTAACCCGTTAGAAACGTGCGCCGCTAGGCGCACAAGAAAAGGACCGGGAAGCCGAAACAGGCTTCTCAGTCCTAAAGTATTCTTTATTGTCGGAAAACTTACTTCTCAGCAGCTTCTTCCTTCTCTTCTTTCTTGCTCTTCTTCTCAGGCTTTACAAGCTTCGCCTCACTTACCAGCTTGTCAATGGTAGCCTGAATATCCAACTCTCTCTTAATGGAAAGCTTCTGAGAATCACTGATGGTCTTTACCAGATCTTCCTTCTTCATGCGATACTGCTCTGCAATTCTCTCCAGTTCCTTCTCAATAGCTTCTTCGGTAACCTCGATGCCTTCCTTCTTCTGGATAGCATCCAAAACCAAAGAGGTCTTGATGTTCTGAACAGCGGTCTCTCTCATCTGGCTCTTTAAGCCCTCTTCTGTAAGACCGGTAATCTGCATATACTGATCCATGGGGATGCCCTGTGCTTCCATACGTCTAGCGTAGTCATAGAACATCTGATCCAACTGCATCTCCACCATAGGCTCGGGAAGTTCTACAGAAGCATTCTCTACAACCTTAGCCACTACGTTGTTCTCTACCTGAGAAGTAGCTCTCTTCTCCTTCTCTTCCTTGATCTGCTTCTTTAGGTCTTCCTTATACTCTTTAAGAGTCTCAAACTCGGAAACCTCGGAGGCAAACTCGTCATCAGCCTTAGGAACCTGCTTCTCCTTAACAGCCTTAACGTTTACCTTGAATAAAGCTTCTTTTCCTGCTAAATCCTTAGCGCCGTAGTTCTCCGGGAAGGTAACATGAACATCTACCTCTTCTCCGGCCTTTGCTCCGATCAGCTGATCTTCAAATCCGGGAATAAAGGTTCCGGAACCGATGGTCAGAGGATAATCCTCTCCTCTTCCGCCGGGGAATTCCTTACCGCCTACAGAACCTACAAAGTCAATGGTAGCGATGTCGTTCTTCTTAATGGCACGATCCACATCCACCATTCTGGAATTCTTCTCCAGCTCCTTATTCAAACGCTCGGTAACTTCCTTCGCGCTTACAGATACATCAGCCTTCTCTGCGGTAACACCGAAGTACTCTCCAAGAGTAACCTCAGGACGTACAGCAACAGTAGCGGTGAAGATAAAGTCCTTTCCCTCTCCAATCTGCTCAACGCCGATTTCAGGACGGGAAACGATGTCTAAGCCGGATTCCTTGGCAGCTGCAGGATAATGGGTATCCAAAATGTTGTTAATCGCTGCATCGTAGAAAACCTGTGGGCCATAATGCTGCTCAATCATCTTCTTTGTGGCTTTTCCTTTACGGAAGCCGGGAATGTTGTAACGTGTCTTAGTCTTCTGGTAAGCCTGTTCTACAGCCTGAGCAAAGTCCTCTGCGGATACATCTACTGTAATCTTTGCCATATTCTTTTCTAGATTTTCTACCTTTACGCTCATTGCGCATACCTCCAAAACTTTTCTCTTATAATTTAAAAACCGCCTTTGCTGGGCTTTCGAGGGTAAAGTATAGCATTGAACGGACATTTCTGCAATAAAAAGAAGAAAAAGCCTGCTTTAATCCTTTAATTTAAGATTGGAAAGCTCCTTTGCAAAACTGAGTTCCGCATTGGAATAGCCTTTTTCCCCGGTAAGCTCCTCGGAAAACCAGTCTAAGGGCTGAAAGGAAAGCGCCTCCTCTTCGGAAGGAAATTCCACCTCCGCATAGCAAAGCCCCTCCAGCTCTCCCTGAAATATATCCAGTTCCACGGTATAAAATCCATAGGGAATCGCATATCTACGCTTTCGAATCACCCTTCCCTCTGTCTTTCTAATCAGAGTCTCATAGGCTTCCTTTGTTAAGGGCAGGTTATACTCCTCTCTGGAAAGTCTCCCCCTTCCCTTATAGCAAAAAATATACTCTTCCTGCTCCTTCTCTTCGAAAATACCGGCTTTCTCATTCTTGTCAGAAATGCTGCTTCCCTCTTTTTCGCCGGAAATACTGTCCTCCTCTTCTCCACCGAAAATACTGCTTTCCTTCCGAATACGAAGGGTAGGATTTTGGCATAGATAGGCTTGTTCCAAAAGTTTAGAAGGATACCGATGATAATCCTCCGGAAGCCTTCTGACTCTCCATTTTCTCTCGATTTCTTGTCCCATTTCACTCCTCACAATCAGAGCTATGATTCTCAGATTCAGCCCCGATACCGGCTAAAGTCCGGTAAATACGCACAAAAAAACCGGGCACATGGCCCGGCTTTAAAGTCTTATTCTTCAGATGCCGCCTCAACGTCTACGTCAGCTACATCCCCTTCCTCTTCAGGAAGAAGTGCCTTGATGGAAAGAGAAATCTTGTGGTTGTCTACATCTAAATCAACCACTCTTGCTTCAATTTCCTGTCCGGGCTCAAGAACATCGGATGGCTTGTTCACATGATCCTTAGAAATCTGAGAAACATGTAATAAAGCATCGATTCCCTTGTCTAACTCGATGAATGCACCGAAGTCAGTCATTCTTGCAACTCTACCGGTAACGATCTCGCCTACGGCATACTTGCTCTCTGCATCCTTCCATGGGTTCTCGTTGGGGAACTTTCTGGTTAATGCAATTCTCTCTCCGCTGATTTCCTTAACCAGAACTTCTACTTCCTGTCCCGGCTTAAAGAGCTTCTTCGGATTTTCAATTCTGCCCCAGCTCATTTCGGAGATGTGAAGAAGTCCGTCTGCACCGCCAAGGTCGATGAATGCACCGAAGTCGGTAAGATTCTTAACCACACCGGTACGGATATCGCCTTCCTTTAACTCAGAGAAGAGCTTGTCATGCTGCTCTTTCTTCATAGCAGACATAATCTGCTTTCTGTCTCCAATAATTCTTCTCTTGGCCGGATTGAACTCGGTAATAACAAACTGAATGTCCTGTCCCTGATACTTGTTTAAATCTCTCTCAAAGCTATCGGATACTAAGGAAGCGGGAACGAAAATTCTTGCTCCGTCCACTTCTACATTCAATCCGCCCTTAACAACCTGAACTACCTTACCGGTAAGAATAGCATTCTCTTCAAATGCCTTTCTTAACTCCTCGGAAGCCTTAGACTGAAGAGCGTCTCTGTGAGAAAGAACGACCTGACCTTCACCGTCATTGACCTTCTTAACCTTACACTCAATCTCATCTCCTACAGATACTACTGTAGTTAAGTCTAATTGGTTGTCTGCACTGTAATCACTTCTGGTCATAATTCCGTCGGACTTGTATCCGATGTTCAGCGCGATCTCATCCGGCTTCACACTGATAACAGTTCCTGTAACGATTTCCCCCGCATGAACCGACTTTAATGATTCCTCAAGCATTTGTTCAAAACTCATTTCTGACATAAGTTAGAACCTCCTCTATTATTTCTTTTGGGGTGCTTGCCCCTGCTGTGATACCTACGTTGCGAATCGCTTCATCCGAGTTGAATTTAAGATCTTTCACCGTTTGTATCAGCTGGGTATTAGGGCATATTGCCCGGCATATCTCAAATAACTTCTTTGTGTTAGATGAACTGCTTCCACCAATCACCACCATGGCGTCGGATCGTCCAGCTAATTCCTTTGCTTCTGACTGCCTTTCGAAAGTTGCGTTGCAAATCGTATTGATAACAGAAACATGATACCCCTTTTTTTTAAAAAGTGCAAGAACTAGTTTGAATTTATCAATATGAAAAGTAGTTTGGGCCACCACGAAGATTTCCTGTCCCTCTCCATCCGGCAGTGCCTCCACCTCTTCTATGCCTTTTAGAGCAGTCACGTCTCCCTTTCCCCAGCCCAGGATTCCCTGCACCTCGGGATGCTCCGGATCACCCATTACAATGACTCTTTCTCCCTTTTCACTGTGCTCCCGCACAAGACGTTGAATCTTTCGCACATAGGGACAGGAGCTGTCCACAATTTCGATATCCCTTCCCTGAAGCAGTTTATAAATCTCTTCTCCTACCCCATGGGCGCGAATCACCAATATCCCTTTTTCCAAATGGGTCAGCTCTTCCTTTGTTTTTAAAAGCTTTACGCCTCTATCCTCCAGGGTCTTTACCACCTGCTCGTTGTGCACGATGGCGCCGTAGGTGTAGATCGGTCTTCTCTCCGATTCATCCTTCTTCTCTTCCTCGGAAAGAACGCGATAGACCGCATCCACAGCCCGTTCCACCCCAAAGCAAAAGCCTGCACTTTTCGCCAGGACTGCCTCCATTTTATTCCTCACTTCCCACACAATAGCTTAACATCTTATCCACTACTTCATTGATGGAAAGATTGCTGCTATCGATTTCAATGGCATCCTCCGCCTTTTTCAAGGGGGCAATGGCCCTGGTGCTGTCTCTGTGGTCTCTTTTCTTTACTTCCGTAAGCACCTGTTCAAGGCTGATTTTTTCACCCTTTTCCAAAAGCTCCTTCCAACGTCTTTCCGCCCGAATTTCAGGAGAAGCGGTTAAATAGAACTTTTTATTTGCCTTGGGTAAAACTACTGTGCCGATATCTCTTCCGTCCATAACACAGGAATGCTCCTTGGCTACATTTCTCTGTAAATCCAGCAGTTTTTCCCGAACACAGCCGTATTGAGAAATCATGGAGGCTCCCTGTCCCAGCTCAGGAGTACGAATATAGTCCGTACAATCCTCTTTGTTACAAAAAACCTTTTGCTTTTCTCCTTCGTATACCAAGTCCACCTGTAGGGCGGGAAGAGCTTCTTCTATGCTTTTTTCCGCTGTAAAGGGAATTCCCTTTTCCGCGATTCCATAAGCAAGGCCACGATACAGTGCCCCGGTATCTACATAATAAAAGCCCAGGCTTTTCGATAGTAATTTGGCAATGGTGGATTTACCCGCCCCTGCCGGTCCGTCTATGGCTATTGTGTATGGCATGTGTTCTTCCTTTCTTTTTTCTGAAAAGCTTTGTCTTACAAACGCTTATCAAAGGTCAGTTCTCTACAGCTTTCTCTTACTGCTCTTCTTTTAGCTCTTCTTTTAGCTTTTCTTATTATTTTTTTATTGCTCTTCTTTTAGGGATCTTCCTGCGGATTGTCCTGCTAAAACACCGGTGGAGATGGCGATTTGCATATTAAATCCTCCGGTATAGGCATCCAGATCCACTACCTCCCCCGCAAAGTAAAGTCCCGGAACCTTCTTGGCCTCCAGACTTTTCTTGGAAAGCTCCGTAGTTTCCACGCCCCCCTTAGTGACTATGGCTTCCGGAAAGCCCCCCAGTCCCTGTAGGGTAAAGGGGAAGCTGTGAAAAAGATTTAAAATCTTCCTTCGCTCCTCTTTCTTCAGCTCCGAGCTTTTTTTCTCCAAGGATACGCCCTGTTTTTCCAAGCGTTTCAGGAAAATGGGATAGAGCTGTGCAGGAAGATAGGATTTTAAAAGCTGATAGAGCTTTTCCTTTCCCTTGCTTTCACAGTCCCTCAGGAAAAAGCTGTCAAACTGCTCCTGTCCCATCTCCGCCTTAAGATCAATAGCAATTTGGTAGCTTCCCATAGGGGCTTCGGAAATCTCCGGACTTAAGGCTGCACTGGCTGATAAAACCACCGGTCCTAATAGGCTGTTCTTTTGAAAATATAATTCTCCGGTCTTTTCGTAGAGGCATTTTCCCTTTTCATTTAAGATTTTCAGACCGATATGCTTTAGCTTCAGACCGGAAAGCGGGTACACATCCTCCTCCAAAACCTCCATTTTCACCAAAGAGGGATAGGTTTTCGTCACCCCTATGGAAAAGGCCTTGGCAAAGTCGTAGCCGTCTCCCGTGGAGCCCGTAGAGGGATAGCTTAGTCCTCCGGTGGCGATAATAACTTTCTTGGCTTCCACCTCCGGAAAATTTCCCTTAATCAGAAAGACATCTCCCTTTTTCCGGATGGAGTCCACCTTTTTGTTCAGGCAGATCTTTACCCCTTCCTTCTGTAGAGCCTTCTTCATGCCGTCCGTTAAGGAAAAGGCCTTATTGCTCTCCGGGAAAATGCGGCCTCCCCGCTCTTCCTTCAGCGCACAGCCATTTTTCTCCATAAAGGCAATGGCATCCTGATTGTTAAAGTTCCGAAAGGCTCCCATAAAAAATCGGGGATTTCGAAGAATTTTCTCCATAAAAACGCTTTCCTCACAGGAATTGGTCCAGTTTCCCCTTCCTTTTCCTGTGATAAAGAGCTTCTTCCCCAGCTTTTCATTTTTTTCAAAAAGAACGACCTCTTGATTTCCGGCCTCTTTTTTCGCATAGATGGCCGCCATCATCCCCGCCGGTCCTCCGCCTATGACAAGAATGTCCATAGCCCTCACTTTCTCTTTCCGGATTTAGGAAAGGAAGGCATTTTCCTCCCTTTCCCCTCTAAACCGGTCTTCCTGTTCCAAGAATGCTTTCCTGATAAAACGTCTCTTATACCGATAAAACAAACATGTTGTAAATCGCCTTAATCGCCGCATTGAAGTCTTCGTTTCTCACACCGATAATGATGTTGTACTCGGAAGATCCCTGGTCAATCATCTTAATATTAATGTACTCATGCGCAAGGGCAGAGAAAATACGTCCTGCCACACCGCGAGAGGATTTCATACCTCGTCCTACAACCGCAATCAGGGACAAATCCGCCTCCAACTCAATCAAATCCGGATTAACCGCTCTCTGGATTCCCTGTAAAACCTTCTGTTCATGGGATTCCAGCTCCTCCTGGTGAATGAAGAGGGTTAAGGTGTCAATACCGGAAGGGGTATGCTCCACGGAAATGCCGTTCTCCTCAATGACGGAAAGCACCTTTCGAATAAATCCGATTTCCGCGTTCATCATGGCTTTTTCAATGTTGATGGAGCAGAAATTCTTCTTTCCCGCAATTCCGGTGATGATAAATCTAGGCTTTTTCAGGGTATTGGCCACAATCATGGTACCGTGATCCTGGGGTGCATTGGTATTTTTGATCTGGATGGGAATTCCCTCTTTTCGTACCGGGAAAATTGCATCCTCGTGGAGAACACCGGCTCCCATATAACTAAGCTCCCGTAACTCTCTATAGGTGATATAATCAATAACTTCCGGATTTTTCACAATGCGAGGATCCGCCACCAGGAAGCCGGATACATCAGTCCAGTTTTCATAAAGATCCGCATGAACCGCCGCAGCAATCAAAGAGCCGGTAACATCGGAGCCTCCTCTGGAGAAGGTAATGGTTGCTCCCTCCCCATTGGCTCCATAGAAGCCGGGAATAACCGCATAGTCCAAGTCCTTTAAGGCCTCTCTGGACATCATCTCCGTTTTTTCAAAATCGCAGCTTCCGTCCTCTAAAAAGAAAATCAAATCCTTGGCATCCACAAAGGGAAAGCCCAAGAAATCCGCCATACACTTGGCGTTCAAATATTCTCCCCGGGATGCGGCATAGTCTCTACTCTCTCCAGCCAGAAGCTTCTCATAAATCTCCTGAAAGTCAGCCTCCAGAGAAATGGACAAATCCAAATCGGAAATAATATCCCGGAAACGATTTTTAATCTTCTCTAAAATTTCCTCTGCGCCGGACTTATTCTGTATCGCATCATATAAAGACAGCAACAAATCCGTCACCTTCGTATCCTTATCATTTCGTTTTCCCGGTGCAGAAACCACAATATAGTGTCTGTCCCGATCCTCCATAACGATTTCTTTTACCTTACGAAACTGTTCTCCGCTGGCGCAGGAGCTTCCTCCGAATTTTGCAATTTTCAGCATCCCTTTTTCCTTCTCTCTTTGATACTTTCCTTCGTTTCAAAAATTTTTTATTTCTATCTTGCTTCGCTCTAAACTTATATATAGATTATCCCGCCTTCCGCGAAAAATCCCTGATAAGAA
>NZ_DBHIGR010000102.1:0-7864 GCF_057249185.1 Oribacterium sp. | reverse complement strand
GCTTATGCCGTAAAACAGGAGGTAGATTCCTCCGGACAAAGCCAAGGTCAGATAAAACACGGAGGAATAATCTTCCTCTTTGATTTCTTTTTTCTGCATCAGCGCCTGAGAAAAACCGGATTGAATAAAGGTATTGGCAATGGTGATAAAGATGCTGATGACACTAACCGCCCCTACTTCTTCCGTATCCAAAATCCGAAGAAGAAACAGGGAGAAAATCAGCTGTATGCCCTGGTAAGAAATCTGCTCCAGGAAACGCCAAAAAAGGCCGGAAAGGATTTTTCCCTTCCATCCCTCTTTATTTTGCGTCATTTCCCCCATAGCATTCTCCTTACTATCCTTTGTCTTACTATCTTTTGCCTTACTGTCTTTTATCTTACTGTACTTTGCCTTACTGTACTTTGCCTTACTATCCTTTTCCTTATTGTCCTTGCCTTACCGTACTTTACCTTACTGTCCTTTGATTTTTTTACATTTCTTTTTGCTTTGCCGAAGCTGCTCTTTCTCTTTCACTGAAAATGCTCTTCTATTTATTTCTTCCGCTCCATACCGAACTGTTTCTGTAAGAAGCGATAAAGCTTGGGACAGTACCGCTCCAAGCGAAGCAGGACTCTCTCACGGGAAGACATTTCTTGTAAATAGGCTCTATATTCCTTCTGATAAATTTCAGAAAAATCCCTTAGATTCAGTGCTATAGAAAAGCTGAGTCTATTGATAGCTTCCTCTATTTCCAAGCTATATTCCCCCTTGGACTCTTCTAAAAAGAGCTTATAGCAATTCTTCATCTCTGAAAGATATTTTTCCTGCTGCTGCCGTCCTTTTTCCCTTTCCGTCCAGGAGCTTTGCAAATGAAAGCGATAGGCGGTATATTCCTCCGGCAAGTATACCGCCTTTCCGGCCAAGGCCGCCATCAACTCTATAGGTCTGTCTCCCACCGGACAGGCATAGTAAAAGTCCGGAAGCTTTTCAATTAAGCTTCTTCTAAAAAACATAGAGGAAAAGGCAATCCCCTTAGGATGGTTGATTAGCTCTCTTCCTTCCAATATTTTCCCCTCCGAATAGGGACGAAGTAAGTCTTTTGGGCCTTCCCTGCCGTCGGGGAGCAAAACCTTTGCCGGATGAAAGCAAAGAACAGCCTCTTCTTCTTTTTGCAAGGCTTCCATCTGCTTTTCCAGTTTGTCTTCCCGAAGGTAAAAATCATCCCCGTCAATTACGGTAATAAATTCCCCCTTGGCTCTGGGAAAGTTAAAGATTCCGGTAATATTTCTTTTCCCCTGAGAATACTGATTTTCCGACTGTAGGATTGGAAAAAGGATCTCCGGATATTTCTCCTGATAAGAACGGATAATCTCCTGACTTCCGTCTGTGGAGGCATCATCATGAAGAAGGATTTCCAAAGAAAAATCCCCCTTCTGGGAAAGAATACTGTCTAAACACTTTCCGATATAGTCCTTATGCCGGTAGGTCACAATACAAACGGAAATTAATGGTTTTTCTTCCATTACGCCTCCTTTCTTCCATAATCTAAGCCATACACTTTATTGATTATTAAGCCACATAAGCTATTGTCTAATATGACTCTAATCTCTTGGCTCATAAGTTTCTAAGCACTTAACTATCCAAAAACAGCATTGCTCCGATGCCCCGATACAGAGGATAGGGGTAAATGCCGAAGAGGGCCATGGTGGTGATTTTCCCCAGTCGACTTTTTCCCTCTAAGGATAAGAACGCCTCTAAAACCTTCCTTTTGATTTCCGGAAGCTCATCTCCAAATAAACGCTTCAATTCTCTCCCCTGGGCAAACAATGCCCGGTAAGAAGTATGAATAATCTCTTCCTTATCCTTTTCTCCGGAAGCCGCCAGCCTGTCTCCACATTCCTGCAATATACTGGCTTTTTTTGCCCCTAAGACATTTTCTCCATGCTGCCGGTAAGCATAAGTGGCATAGGGCAAATATTGAATTTCCCCAAAGCAGTTTGCCAGCAAAGCCAGCCAATGGTCATGCATCTTCACCTGCTCAGGAATTTCCTTGCAATATTGCAGCAAAGCCTTGTTAATTCCCACAGAGGCTCCTGTCACATGGTTTTGCAAAAGCAGGCGAGAAAAACGGTAGGATGCTCCCGGTAATTTCTGATATCTTCTATAGGATTTGGCCAGGAGCTTTCCCTCCATATTCACCAAGGAACAATCGGTATGGCAGAGAATCGGAAGGCTTTCCCCAAACTTTCTTTCTTCCTCTCCTATGACGGAAATCGTTTTGGAAAGCTTGTCCGGAAACCAGTCATCATCTTGATCTGCAAGGAAAATATACTCTAAGTTGTCGATCTCCACTTCTCCCTTGGCCAAGGCGGAAAGGATAGAGAGAAAATGCTTTGCCGGACTTCCGGTTTTCATAGGTCTTGGGAAAGCCATCATTCTCTTTCCATACTTTTCCTGCATGCTTTGAAGGATTGCTTTTGTACTGTCGGTGGAACCGTCATCAGAATAAAGGAGGCAAAAATCCTCCCTATCCTGCTCCATAATGGATCTAATCTGCTTTTCCAGATATTTCTCCCCATTATAAGTACATAAAATCACACAATGCATTTCAGCAATTCCTCTCTTTTAGTCTTCTATTACTTTGTTGCTGCCATAAAATTAAGCCTCTTCTATTACTTTGTTGCTACCATAAAATCATCTGTCTTCTATTACTTTTTTGCTACCATGAAATTAAGCCTCTACCATTCTTGATTCCGACTTATTTCGATAAGAAAAGAGAATACAATAAGGTTTCTCCCAAAATAACGGTCTGCATAGCTTTTAAGAAAAACATTTGCAAAAAATTGGCATGGAGGTATTTTCGGGCATACAATGCCTCGGACTGCTGCCGAAGCTTTTGTCTTTGCACCAAGGATTTCAAGGATTTTTTGGTGCTACCGCTATCCTCGTGAAGGTAAGAACAAATCGTACAAAGATAGGATGTGTAGCCTGCCCTTCTCAGCTTTTGTCCAAGTACCTTTTCCTCCTCATAAAGGAAGAAGTCCTCGTCATAGCCCCCGGTCTTTAGGAATGCCTCTTTAGAAATACAAAGGGAGGAGCCATGCAGCACATCCACCTTCACATAGGGCTTTTGTTCCAAATAGGCTTTAGGGTAAAAGAGCAGGGAAGAAAAAATCCTCTTGCTAAAGGGCCCCATGCTCAGAAGGTTTTTCAAAAAGCTTTGTAAAGGCCAAGCGGTAGCCTGTTTTCCGTAAGGGTCCTTCATTCTGCCGGAGACCAATCCCACCTGCTTCTCCTTTGCAAAAACAGACAGAACATTTTCAAAGTAAGCTTCCTGAAAACGGGTGTCGGGATTGGCCAAAAAACAGTGGTCCATCCCCTCGGAGAAAGCGGCACGAAAGCCCAGATTGTTTCCTGCCCCATAGCCCTTATTTTCCTTGGCAAAAATCAGTTTACACTTATGGTCTTTAATCTTCTCTAAAGTCTGCCTGCTACTATCCGTGGAGGCATTATCCACGATATAAATTCTCGTTAACACGGAAAAATCCTTCAGCTCTTTATATAGCCGAAGGGTATTTTCCAAATCATTATAATTTAAAATCACTATAGCACAGGACATTAGTTTTCCTTCCCCATAGAACGATAATAAAGCTCTCCCACCTTCTCCCGAAGCTTAGGGAATACAAAAGTCAGGAGATTTAGGACATGGTAGCAAAATAAATAGCCCTGCTTTCCCTTTTCCTTTTCCAACGAAAGGGGACTTTCTTCCGCATAATAGTCAAAGGCTCTGCGATAATAATTGTGATTGCCTTCTCTCCAAGGTCTTTCATCTCCGGCAAAATGGACAATCACCGGATGGGCCTTGGCCTGAGAATAACTCTTTTTGCTTTCCAGCTCCTGATACCAGGGAGAAAAACGACACAAGGCACTATACCTTGCATAAGCATAGTTGGAAAAGAAGTTAAAACGCTGGGGCAAGGAGCGAATCCGTCCCTTACACACCATATTCAAAATGTCCTGGTCATTAAAAGGAAGCTGACCTTCCTTCATTTGATAATAGCGAAGACATTTTTCTTCCATTCCTTCCTCCCGAAGCAATGAAAGATTCATAAGCATCACTCCCGCATTATAGTAGGGACTTTCCTCCGCTAAGGATAAAAATTCCTTATGCTTTTTATAAATACTGGGCTCCGGAGCCATGCCCAAAAGCTTATCTCCAAGCTTTAAATGATAAAGGGGCAAAATGGATTGGAGCACCACTGTATCCGCATCCAAGTACAAAGCCTTGGTAATCGTTTCCGGAAGTGTGGAAGGGATAAAGAGTCGAAGCAGGGTAGCTTTGGAAAATTTTCCGGTGAAAAGGCCGGGAAGCTTTTCCTTCCATTCGGATAATTTCTCTTCCAAATCATAAAAGCTAATTTTCTGTCCTTCCGTCTCCACATATTGCCGAAGTTTTTCCTTACTTTCCTCTTCTATTCCCAAGGATAGGATATGAAAATGAAGAGCTTCTCCCTCCGCATGCAAAAGAAGAGAGGAAAGTGACACCGCAAGAATCGGCATAAAGGCCTCATTGACTCCGTAAACGATGTGCATACTTTTCTCCCTTCTGTATTCTACTTAGTTTCGCTTTAAGCTGTATTCTACTTAGTTTTGCTTTAACCTGTATTCTACTTAGTCTTGCTTTAAGAGCTTCTTTCTTCCGCCACTCTACGCTTTCCTTCCGCCTCAGCCTCTTCCGGGAAAAGCAGACGATTCATCGCACTGAAAATCGCCCTAACGGAGGAACGGGTAATGTTGGAGGAAACTCCCACACCGAAGCCGGATTTCCCGCTATTCTCCTCCACAAGTTGAATATAGGATACCGCCTTTGCAGAGGAACCTGCACTAAGAGCATGCTCTGTATAATCCACAACCTTTAAAGCCAGCTTGAATTCCTTATTCAAGGCACTGATTACCGCCTCGATAGGACCGGATCCTTGACCGGAAACCTCTCGCAGTACACCGCGATTTTCAAAGGTCAGGTTAATAAAGCTGATGTAGGAATCTCCCTCTCCTTCCACATCGGTGGTACGAAGATTCTTGAAGAATAACGGAGCCTTGGCTTCCACATATTCCTCCCGGAATACCTCTAATATTCTCTTCGGATTTACCTCGCCCTCCTGCTCGGAAATCTTCTGAATATAATCCGCAAATTCTCTCTGCATTGCCTTGGGCAGCTTATAGCCGTAATCAAAGTCCAGAATAAAGGCAACTCCGCCCTTACCGGACTGGGAATTGATTCTAACCACAGGCTCATACTGTCTTCCGATATCTGCAGGGTCAATGGGAAGATAAGGCACCTCCCAGAAGGGGTTCTTTCGTTCCCGCATGGCCAATACACCCTTATTGATGGCATCCTGATGGGAGCCGGAAAAGGCGGTAAATACCAGCTTTCCAGCATAGGGATGACGATCCGGCACACTCATCTTGGTACAACGCTCATAAACCTCCTGAATTTCCCGAACATTTTCCAGATTCAGCTTAGGGTCGATGCCGTGGGAGAAAAGGTTATAAGCCAGGGTTAAAATGTCGACATTTCCGGTTCTTTCTCCATTTCCGAAAAGGGTTCCCTCGACTCTTTGTGCTCCGGCAAGAAGGGCCAGCTCTGCAGAGGCAATTCCCTCTCCTCTATCATTATGGGGATGCACGGAAAGAATCACATGCTCTCTTTCCTTCATGTTTTTGGACATAAACTCAATCTGATCCGCATAGACATTGGGGCTATGCATCTCTACGGTATTAGGCAGGTTAATGATAATCTCCCTTCCCGCCTTGGTTCCCCAGGCGGAAATCACCGCATTACAGATTTCCAAAGCATAATCCATCTCCGTTCCGGTAAAACTTTCCGGAGAATATTCCAGACGAAGCTCTCCGGAAAAATCCTTTTCATGCCGCTTCACCATTTCCACACCGGAAAGGGCAATGGCGGTAATCTCCTCTCTGGACTTTCCGAAAACCACATCTCTTTGCAAAATGGAAGTGGAGTTATAAATGTGCACAATAGCCTTTTTTACTCCTTGGAGAGCCTGGAAGCTTCTTTCCAAAAGCTCTTCTCTACACTGTACCAAAACCTGAACCGTAACATCCTCCGGAATCAGATTCTTCTCCACCAAAGTTCGTAAATAATCAAATTCAATCTGAGAAGCCGCAGGAAAACCGACTTCAATCTCCTTAAAACCAAGCTTACATAGGAGTTGGAAAAATTCCACCTTTTCTTCTACGGTCATGGGATCCACAAGAGCCTGGTTTCCATCCCTTAAATCCACAGAACACCAAATCGGTGCTTTAGTGATTTCCTGATCCATCCAAGTTCTTTCCGGATAACGGAAAATCGGAAATTTTCTGTAACGCTTTACCTGATCCATTCTTACCTCCTATTGTATTTTTCCACTACTACTCTTACTTACTTCTTATTTTGAGTCTACCCTGTACTGCCAAACAAGCTTTTCCAAGCTCTGCAGGGATTCCTTTTACTCTATCAATAAACTTAGGAAAGGACTAGTCCTTCCTTTTTCATAACAGCTATAACTTCCTCTACATATTTCTCACAAAGCTCTTCCTTGGAAGCCTCCACCATAACACGAATCAGAGGCTCTGTTCCGGAAGCACGAAGGAGAATTCTTCCATCCTCTCCCAAGCTTTCCTCCACCTTCTTCACCGCCTCCTGTACGGTTTCATTCTGCTCCACCAAAAGCTTATCTTTCACCCGAACATTCTTTAGTACCTGTGGAAAACGCTGATACTCCGCCAAAGCTTCCTTAAGACTCTTCTTTTCCTCTAAAAGCACTTCCATCAGCTTAATACTGGTGAGAATTCCGTCCCCGGTAGTGGCATGCCGCATAAAGATGATATGTCCGGACTGCTCACCTCCCAAGGAATATCCATTCTCTGCCATATTTTCATAAACATAGCGGTCCCCTACTTTGGTCTTTTCATAGGAAAGGCCTGCCGCATCCAAGGCCTTGTATAAGCCAAAGTTGGACATAATGGTAGTTACAATTTTATTGTCCTTTAACTGCCCCTTATCCCGCATATTTTTTCCGCAAAGGTAGAGAATTTGATCTCCGTCCACCAGTTCTCCGTCACTGTCTACACAGAGACAACGATCCGCATCTCCGTCATAGGCAAAGCCGATTTCGCAATCCCCGTTCTTCACATACTCCTGCAAGGCTTCCATATGGGTAGAACCGCAGTTGGCATTAATGTTGTAGCCGTTAGGATCATTGGAAAGTACATGGGTATCCGCTCCCAGGGCATCAAATACCGCCTTGGCACAGGAAGATGCGGAACCGTTGGCACAGTCCAAAGCAATCTTCTTTCCCTTAAAGGAACGGGTTGCCAAAGAAATCAGATAGCCGATATAACGGTTTCTTCCTGCGGCAAAGTCTACGGTTCTTCCGATTTTATCCCCGTTGGCTAAAGGAACTTCCTCGGTTTCTCCATCCAGATAGGCCTCAATCTCCGCAATAAAATCATCGGAAACCTTTTCCCCATTTTCATTGATGACCTTAAGACCATTGTCATAGAAAGGATTGTGGGAGGCGGAAATCATTACTCCGCAGGAAAAGTCTTCAGAACGAACGATATAGCTAACGGAAGGCGTAGTGGTAACATGCATCAGATACGCATCTGCTCCCGCAGCGGTAATTCCTGCGGAAAGAGCATATTCAAACATATAGCTGGAGCGTCTGGTATCCTTACCGATAACAATACGGCACTCCTTTGTGCCTTTGTTCGAAAAATAATAGGCCAAGAACTTTCCCACCTTAAAGGCGGTATCCGCTGTCAAATCCACGTTAGCCTCTCCACGATAACCGTCTGTTCCAAAATATTTTCCCATCTTTTC
>NZ_DBHIGR010000101.1:0-7891 GCF_057249185.1 Oribacterium sp. | reverse complement strand
GAAAGCGAGCAAAGCGAAGCTTGAAGTTAGTACCGCTGCGAAGGCGAGGTTAGCGGGAGCGTGCCCCGGTTATAGACCCATACTGCATTTGAGCGCATCCTTATGATAAATACAGTTCTTCAATACATTGGATTAAGCTAGTGAAAGCGTGCCACGAATTTCATCCCTATCCTGATTAGAAAACCGTAAATTTATGAATTCGCCTTCTTTGCTTCCCCTCTTTCTATCATCCGATCCACCTGTAACTTAATCAAGCTGGCAATGGGGGCTGCCAAGAAGATTCCTAAGACTCCCCCCACTGCGCCTCCGATAATCAAGGAGATAATCACCAGCAGAGGATGAATGTCTATACTGTTGGAAAGGAGTCTTGGGTTAATCACATTTCCATCAACGGTCTGAATCGCAAACAGGGCTAAGATAGCCGGTAATAATTTAGAAAAATCCCCGTAAAGGGTACACACTAAAATGGTGGTTCCGTAGGCCACAAAAGGGCCCACATAGGGAATCAGATTTCCAATTCCGGTGAGAATCCCTATGGCCAGGGCATAGCGTACCCCTATAATACTTAGGCTGACACTGACCAAAATAGCCATAATGATGCCGTCAATCATCTGTCCACGGATATAACCGGAAAAAGCTCGATCCGCATCCTTTAAAAAGCCTCGAAAAGCTAAAACTCTCTTCTCGCCAATCAGCAGGCGAAGAATTCTCTCCCAGTACAGGGCAATCTTTACCCCATCCGCCAGAAAATAAATGGAAAAAATAATGCCAAAGAGTAAAGTTCCAATCAGGCTTCCCATATTTCCCACAGAGGAGAGGAAATTACTGCCCAAGTTTTGTGCAAAGCCCAAAAGCTTTGCTAAAAAAGTCCGTATTCCCTCTTGCAAATCATTTCCCGCAATAGGAATCTCTGAAACTCTTTGGTTTAAATCCTCATAAAAACTTTTCAAGAGAAGAAGCACACTCTCCAACCCCTTTGCAAAATCTTCCCCCTGAACCAGATGGATATTCTTGGTAAAAACGGATACCAGCAAGGAACCTAAAAAGACTAAAAAAAGTAAAATCAAAAGGTAGCAAAGCAGGATGCCCAGGTTTTTTCGAAGCTTTTCTTTTTGTTTGAAAAGCGGAATTTTCCCCAGAAATCTTTCCAGCATGGAACATAAGGGACTGAGCAAATAGGCCAGTGCAAAGCCTAAGAGCAGAGGAGAGGTGACCTGAGATAACCAGGAAAAATGCGCTGTCCATAAAAAAGGGAGACCTTCCAAATGATCCACTACCCGACTCCCAAGATGATACAGGAGAGCCGTCAGCAGTACATACACCGAAATCATCAGGTATTTTTTATTCCATAAATCTTTCCAATTCATTTCTATACTTCCCTATTCTCTATTCTCTATTCTCTACTCTCATCGCCTTAACTACGCTTTTTACTTGAACCGCCGGCTTTGTTCCGGCTATTCTGTTTCCTTATCTTGTCCGAACAAAAATTCTACCGTTTGCCTTTGGTACGTGTCCCGCCCCTACAAAGAATACCAAGGTCAGAATCGTTACCACATAGGGAATCATGGAAAGCAGGTGGGGAGACACCATATTGCCGGAACCAAGAAGTGCACGTAGTCCGGTGCAAAGTCCGAAAATCAGACAGCCCAGGAAGGTTCCCTGGGGAGTAAACTTTCCGAAAATCACCGCCGCAATAGCGATAAAGCCCTGTCCTACGATAACGGAGGGGCGGAACTGGGATACGGTAGCCAAGGTCACAAAGGCTCCTCCAAGTCCGGACAAAAAGCCGGAAAGAATCACCGCAATGTAGCGAACCTTATAGACATTGATTCCCAGAGTTTCACAGGCCCAGGGATGCTCTCCCGCTGCCCGAAGTCGCATGCCGTAACGGGTTTTAAAGAAAACAAACCAAAGTACAAGTACCAGCAAAAAGCTAAGATAAGCCACGGAATAGGTGCTTACCACATTGTACAGGAAGGAGCCGGAGGCAAATTTTCCTTCAAACATCTTGGGAAGCTTTGCGGACAAGTCCAATGCGGGTGAGTCCGAAGAATTGTCAAAAATTGCCTTACAGAGGAAAACCGCAAAGCCCGGTCCGATAAAGTTAATGGCCGTTCCCGCAATGGTTTGATCCGCATGAAGGGATACGCAAACCACCGCATGAATCAAGCCAAGAAGGGCTCCGGCACAGCCTCCCGCGAAAAATCCCAGCCAGCCGTTTCCGGTAAAGTAGGCCACACAGGCACCCACAAAGGCACCTAGAGTCATCATGCCCTCGATTCCGATATTGATTACGCCGGAACGCTCGGAGCAACAAGAGCCAAGCCCTGCCAAAAGGAGGGGTGGCGTAGAAATCAATACCGCATTTAACAGTAATCCCAGATTATTTAGCATGGCTTTCTCCCTTCTTTTGGAATCCTCTCTGTACCAGATTTTTAATCACCGGTGTAATGGCGATGAAAATGATGATGGTTCCCATGATGATGCTGACGACTTCCGCAGGAACATCCACCGTGGTTAATTTGTTTCCGCCATACTTCATGGCGCCATAAAAAAGACCGGAGAAAATGCAACCAAGAGGGTGGGTTCCTCCAATCAGCGCCACCGTAATGCCCTGGAAGCCATAGCCCTCCTGGGCGGCAAACATGGACACACGTTCAGACATTCCCAGGATCTGTACTGCTCCTCCAAGACCTGCCAGAACACCGGATAAAGACATGGAAAGCAGGAAAACTCTCTTGGAATTGATTCCTCCATACTCCGCAGCGCTGCGGGAATAGCCCACCGCCCGAAGCTGATAGCCAAAGGTGGTTTTGCTCAGAATAAACCAAATCAAAAAGGCAAAAAGCAAAGCCAAGGGTACGCCGGCATGAAGCTCCGCTCCTCCTGCAAAGGGAATGAAGGACTGGGGAATCTTCATGGAGGCGGAAGCTAAAATATTCTTACTGGCCTCCGCTCCCTGGTCGGTATGAATTGTCTTTAAATTCACCACATAGTTGGAAAAATAGAAGGCAATCCAGTTGAGCATAATATAGGACAGTACCTCATTGATTCCTTTTTTTACCTTGAGGAGGCCTACCAGAAAGCCCCATAAAGCGCCGGCAAGAGCCGCTACCACAAGACAGAGAAGCACATGGAGAGGTGCGGGCAAAGGAAATAAAATGCCCACTACAACCGCTGCCAGACTGCCCATAACAAACTGTCCCTCTGCACCGATATTAAAAATTCCGGTACGGAAGGAAAAGGCAACGGACAAGCCCGTAAAAATCAGGGGTGCTCCGTAAATGATGCTGTAAAACATAAACTTCGGTTTTCCGAAAACACCCTGATACAATTTTCCATAGGCCTTCACAGGGGAAACCCCGATGGCCTGCAATAAAACAGCCCCTACCAAAAAGCCGATGGCGATGGAAAGAAGGGTGTACAGCAAGGAACTTTTCAATATTTTCTCTTTCATACTTACTCCTTTCCTCCTGCCATATATAGTCCCAAGGTATACTCATCCGCCTCATTTCCGGCAAAGCTCTTCTGAATATTTCCGGAGAAAATAACGCCGATGCGGTCGGATAAGCCCATTACCTCTTCCAACTCAAAGGAAATCAAGAGAATTCCCCGTCCCTTATTTCTTTGCTCCACCAGATATTTATGTACAAATTCAATAGCTCCCACGTCCAAACCTCTGGTGGGGTTAAAGGCGATCAGGAGAGACTTGTCATTTTCCACCTCTCTGGCAATGATAACCTTCTGCTGGTTTCCGCCGGAAAGCTGTCCTGCTGCACGGCTTTCGCAGCCCTTTGGACGAATGTCAAATTTCTCAATCATCTTGGAGGCATGCTCTTCGATGGCCTTTTTCTGTAAGATTCCCCCCTTGGAGTAGGGTGCTTCTCCGTAATTTTGCAAAATCAGATTCTCCGCTACGGAGAAGTCCAGTACCAAACCGTGCTTCTGCCGATCCTCCGGAATACTGGAAAGGCCTGCATCAAAGATTTCTCTGGGGCTTTTGCAGGAAATGTCCTTTCCTAAAAGCTGAATTTCTCCCTCCGTAGCATGGGCTAATCCGGTTAAGATTTCTACCAGCTCCGACTGGCCGTTTCCGTCAATGCCGGCAAGTCCCAGGATTTCTCCCGCCCGAACCTCCAGATTTAGTCCCTTTAGGATTTCCACCCCTCTATAATCCTTGGCATGGAGATTTTTCACGGAAAGCACCACTTCTCCCGGCTCCTGAGCCTTCTTCTCCACGTTGCGGTTCACTTTTCTTCCCACCATCATGGCTGCCAAATCATCCTCCGAGCAGGAGCATACATCCACGGTATCAATGTATTTTCCCTGCCGGATAATCATACATTTATGAGCAATGCTTTTGATTTCTTTTAACTTGTGGGTAATAATCAGGATGGACTTTCCGGCCTTGGTCAAATGGGAAATAATCTCCATTAACTCATCAATTTCCTGAGGAGTAAGGGAGGCGGTGGGCTCGTCCAGAATCAAAATGTCCGCACCCCGGTACAAAACCTTCAGAATCTCCACTCTTTGCTGCATGCCCACGCTGATGTCTTCCACCTTGGCATCCACATCCACCATCAAATGATACTGTTCGGAAAGCTCTCGAATCTTTTTCTTCGCTCCGTTTAAGTCCACGGTAAGCCCCTGCATGGGCTCTGCTCCCAGAATAATATTTTCCGCAACGGTAAAGGGAGGAATCAGCATAAAGTGCTGATGCACCATACCGATGCCCAGGGAAATAGCTTTTTCCGGGCTGTCCATTTCCACCTTTTGTCCACGCACCAGAATTTCTCCGGAGCTTGGGCGAAGCATACCGTAGAGGATGTTCATCAGAGTGGACTTTCCCGCTCCGTTTTCTCCTAAAATCGCAAGGACTTCTCCCTTATGAAGCTTTAGCTGCACATGGTCATTGGCCACGAAATCTCCAAAGCGCTTCACAATGTCCCGCATCTCAATAACCGGTTCCTGCCCTTCATCTCTTCCCATCTTCCAAATGCTCTCCTTCCTCGATTTCCCTTAAGTTCCTAATTAAATCAAGAGTATGTCCTGCATCCCTTCCTGTTCGGCCAGCTCCTTCAAAGCCTTTAATTCTTCCTCACCGGGACTCTCAAACTGCCTATATTGCTCCCGTACCCCAAACTCCCGGTAGGCAATGATTTTGTAGCGAATTTTCTGTCCCCTCCTTACATAGGGAGACAGCTCTTTAGATACCTTCTCCACCGTATCCTTTCCGGAAAAAAGTCCCGGCACCACTACCGTCCTTACCTCAAAGAGTTTATCATATTCTGCCAAAATTCGCATATTTTTTAGAATTTCCCCATTGGAAAAACCGGTAACCCTCTTATGCTCTTTCCCATCATAGGCCTTAATATCCAGCATCACCCCGTCAATATAGGGAAGCAGATCCTTTTCATCCTTGGAAAAATCATAATAGCCGTTGGAGTCCAATAAAAATCCTATACCCTTCTTTTTACAGAGCATCCCCAATTCTCGTAAGAATTCCGGATAAAGGGTACACTCTCCCCCGGACACGGTGATGCCCCGGATAAAGGGAAGGTTCTTGGAAGCTTCCTGAAACACCTCCTCCGCGCTCATCCGACGGATTCTGGGGCTGGCATTGTGTGTGCAGACATGAATACATTGGTCGCAGCCGATGCATTTTTCCGGAGAGAAGGCCACCCTTCCCTCCTCCCAATAAATGGCCTTTGTGGGACAGCCCGGGATGCAATCACCGCAATGGATGCATAGGGCTCTGGTTTCCGGATTATGGCAATATTTACAGTCCAGATTGCAGGCCTGTAAAAATATTGCAGTTCGATTTCCCGGACCGTCCACAGAGCTGAAGGGGATAATCTTATTCACAGGGACTTTGATTTCTGCCTGTCCCCGGTCAGCTCTGCTTTCCGTCTTTTCTATATTTTCTTGCTTTTCTATATTTTCTTGCTTCTCTTTCTTTACTGCTAATTCTTGCATGGTACGAAATTCCTCAATTCTACTATCCTCTGCGAGGCACAAGCTCCTTCATTCCACTTCCCTCTGGGGGATGCAATGCTCCCTAATCCTACTCTTTCCGGCAAAGCCGAAAATTTCTTCTCCCAGTATAACGAAAAAGAGGAAGCTTGAATACGCCTCCTCTTTCGTAAAAACATAATACAATCCTTGAATACTATTAGCGAACCTTTCGCTCCAGAATCTTTCCGTTTTCGGCAGCACCCAGGCCTAATGCCACGGTGTCCTGCAAAACACTCTTCCCCTGCTTCAGCTTATCCATCTCGGATTTCTTCACCAGATATCCGGTAATACGAATCACGTCGGAATCGTTGGAATAGAAGGAAAGGTAGCGAAGGTTCTTTTGGAAAGCCCCCTTCATGATATCCAAAACATACTCCGGGTTTTGGTGAATGGTTCTATCAATCGGGAAAAGATCTCCGGTTCCGGAGGGGAAGTAATGGTGGAAATGAGACAGAACTTCCATTTGGTCTGCCAGATTCTCCGGCTCCTCTCCGATGGGGATTCTGGTTCCCGGGCTGATTTCCACATCTGTGGAGATACCTACCTGGGCATGGAGGAGGAAATGTCCGTTGCTGACCTCACAATAAGGATTCTTGTGGGCTTCATTAAAGGCGGAGATGCAGTCCATAATCTCTACCCCAAGCTCCGTTGCCTCCTTGCTGTGACCGAAGCGACAATCTCCCTTTCCTTCCTTTTCCAGAAGAATGTTAACCGCCTCAGCCAGACCTACCAAGCCGAACATGGCGGAAAAACGGTCTCTATGGATAAAGCCTTCTTTTGCCAGGAAATTATTCTCGAAAAAGCCGGACTCTTCCACGATAAAACGAATACGCTCATCCATATAGCGCACACAGAGCTCCATGATGTAGGGAAGTTCTTTCTCCAGAAAATCCTTTCTATCCTTGGCTCTCTTGGCAATATTGCTTAAGATCAGGCGGACAAGGGTATAGGCTCCGCCTCCGTATGCCAATCCGTTGTAGCAGGAGGCAATCACATAATTTCCGGAAAAATCCTTGGAATACATCTTGTGGTTGCAAAAGCTGGGCTTGGCACTAGCCATAGCGCAACGAATGGCTTCAATGGCAAAGTCATCCTCGGTAAGCTCCTCATCATATTTCAAGGTAAGATTCGGTACCGCATCCTTGGTTTCCGCCATGGCCCGAAGCAGAAGTCTTCCCGCCTTTGTAGCCTTGGGGCCAATGTTGGCATGGGCAAAGGAATCCAGAATCGTTCTGTCCATCTGAATACAGAAAAGCTTAATCATCTTAAAAGCAAGCTCTTCGTCCATATCCTGCACAAAGGGATCCAGCAGGGTGTCCAGCTGTCCCACATAAACCGGATAATTGGTTACGGAAGGAACATGCTTATAAAAGATTTGCAGAGCGTTAATGGCTTCATACAAATCCTTGGGAGGCTCTACCTGTAAGAAAGCGGAGCCCTCCCGAAAGAATTTCTCATAATCCGGGATGATATAGCGGGGACGCATAGGGGCATTTCCTTCGAAAAGGTCGCAAATGCACTGCTTCTCCGGCTCACAACGTAAAACTTCCAAAAGTCCTTCGGGAAGATCCAGAACAGAGAGAAGGGCGTCCGCATGATTGGCCATCGTGGCTACCTTCTGTTCGTGGGTCAGGCTCTTCGACTTTACCGTTTCCAGCATAGCCTGCCGAGCCGCTTCAACTTTTTCCATGGATATTTCTTTCATTTTCTGTCCTTTCTATTCCCCTGTCTTACTCCTTCAGAAAATTCACATCCCTGTATTCTCTTCTCTGTATTAGCTTTTTTGTATTAATTTCTTGTGTTAGATTCTTTATATTTTTTCTCTGTCCTAATTCAGCAAATTAGTTATCTAACTCGTAAACATCACCGTACTTTG
>NZ_DBHIGR010000100.1:0-7907 GCF_057249185.1 Oribacterium sp. | reverse complement strand
CTAGCTTTAAAGGAACCACTACGGAAGTAGGTGGAGAATTCACCTTAATGACAGAGGATAAGGAGTACTTAAAGGCGATTACCGGAATTACCGTGGATGGACAGAGTGCAAACCTTCTGAACAGCTACAATAAGCCGGTAGAAATTAAGCCTGAGGAAGGAACCATCCTGGTGCATCGTTCCGCATTTAACTTCTTCAATACTCCGGAGCTTTCTACTCATACCCTTCGTATCAGTGCAGGAAGCAAGTACAGAGATGTGGAGCTTAAGTTACAGTTCAAGGAGAAGGCGGATAATCTGCAATTTACTGTAGAGGGAGAGGCATTTACCGAGAAGGATGTGGTACTTTCCTTAGGAACTTCCGAGGAAGCGAAGAATGCTTTAAAGAGCTTTGCGGGCATTCAGCTAAAGGCGCCAAACAGCTCAGAATTAAGAACCCTTTTAGATGCTATGGCAGGAGGAAAGTCCGGAAACGATTACTATGTTCTGGATACGGAGAAAGGTACCATTACCTTAAAGGCAGGCCTTTTCAAAGAAGCAGGAGAATATCAGTACTTTGTCAAGCTTTCAAACAGAACAAAGAACCTTTCCGGAAAGATTGATGTGAAGGAAAATGCAGACACCCCCACCAATCCGGACGAAAATGCCAATACAGAGGGACATCCTGAAACAGCAAGCTTTGAGGCAGTTAATGAGAAGGATAAGGACAAGAGCTATAGAACTCTTAGCTTTACCGGCTTAAAGAGAGATGAGCTTCATGCTTACCTGAACAATATTGAAGCGATTAGAGTAAACGGAGAAGACTATACCGAGGCTATTAATTCTCTTAGAATCCGAGAGAAGCAGTATATTGCAATCAGCTCCAAGGGAGACGGCTATCAAGATACCCTTCGTTTAGATAAGACTTCCTTGGTAGAGGGAGAGAATAAGATTGTTATCGAGTTAAAGGATAAGACTAAGAAGATTTTCAAGGTCAATCTTTCTTCCGATAAGAATAATGCTTCCAATACGGAGAATGGTAATGTTTCCGCACTGAAAGCAAAAGAAATCAGTATGGTGAAAAGCTTCTATGGCAATGTAGAAAGCTTTGCAGTTCTTTTCGAAGGGGATTCCAAAGAAGTACAGGCAAAGCTGGATCAGATTGAAAGTGTAAGCCTGAACGGAAATGCTTTGGATAAGGCCAGTGCATTTGCAGGAGGTTTTGGAAGCTTCCCGGAAAATTCCTATGCAGTGAAGAATATTGTGGGAGCATACGGCGCAACACCAAGTCTTCAGCTTTCCGCAAGTTCTGTACAGGAAGGCACTAACCGTTTGCTAGTGAAGTTTACAGACGGAAAGACTCTTAGTCTAAACTTTGACCATAACGGAAAGATTGTGGAAGAAGCAGCAGTAGAGGAAAAGGAATTAGTTATTGCCTCTATTAAAAAGACAAAAAAAATTCTGTTCGGCTCCATGTTGGAAGTGAAGTTCAAGGATATGGACCAGAAGGCTATGGCTGATTTTGAGAAAACAGTACAGTCTGTAAGCTTAAACGGAAAGAGCCTGAACAAGGAAATTCATAGCGGATCCAAGGAAGGAAGCTATCACTTTGCTTTGATTACCGATGCTTATAGCGGCGTAGACCATCTGATCCTTTCCCCGGAGGATGCTAAGGAGAAGGTAAATACCCTTGTTATTGAGGCAGAGGGCTATAAGAGCCTTACGGTAAAGTTTGACCAGGATGGTAATATTCTGGAGGACGAAGCGGAGGAGGCAGCAAAGGATAATCACTTGGAAGTAGTGGAAAAAAGAGAATCCAGAAACGGCGCGAAGTACTTTGCTTTAAGCTTCCCGGGGATGAGTGAAGAAGAGGCAGCAGCTTATCTTGCAAAGCTTTCCAAGGTGACTGTAAATGAAACAGTTTATTCTTTAACTTCTACTCCCTACCGTTTATACGAAAAGCAGTATTTTGTGGATAAGAAGGACAAGAATTCTACCCTTAATGCAGCTCTTGCCTTAACCCAGGCCGATGCTGTAAAGATTGGGGAAAATGAAGTAGTACTGGAAACAAAGGATGGCGAGTCTCAGAGCTATCTCTTTACGGTAGAAGCCTTGACTCCACCTGCGTTTGAGGAAGCAGATCAGCAAAGTAGAGGAGAAGTAGATATTTCCTTTACCGGAAAAGTGGCGGATATCAACGCTTACTTAAAAAGAGAACAGCTTACTGTTACTGTAAATGGTAAGAAGCTGGAACTTCAGGGATACCGAGACCATTTGCAGTATGCTCCTGCTAGTGGAGCTATTGAGTATAGCTATGTTGACAAACGTAATCATTTCTTTATCGGAAAGGATGCCCTACAGGCCGGAGAGAACACCGTTACCATCAGTTCTTCGGATTACAAGGAACAAAGCTTCAGCTTTACTTATGAGAAGTAAGTTCCAGAGATTGTAAGAGCAAATCCACCTGTAACAGAAAAGTATTTTAATGAAAAGGTTAGGAAAGAAGCAGAGATTCTTTAGCTTCTTCTCCTAGCCTTTTTTCTTTCTTTGCCTTAATATAAAGAAGATAAGCCATGCTGTTTAAAAGCAGTTTTATGTACGTTTTTATTGAGAAAGAGTGGTAAAGAAGCTATGGGAAAGAGACCAAGAATCAAATTAACGGTTACCGATAGAAGAGGAAAGATGGGCTGTCATAGAGGGCATCATATAGGCCAGACCTTTGACTTTGATACGGAGCGGGGAGAAATTTGTCCTATGGCTATGCACTGCGCCTTTCCCTATATTGATATTTTACGCTATGGGGGAAAGATTCCCGGACAAGAAGAAGGAACAGCAGAGTTTTGCTGTTCCGATGCGGATACCATTATGGTGTTTAAGGCGGAAATTGTAGAGGATGAATCCTGATTGCCATCGTAGAAAAATGGTAGGTCGAGGCAATTCTACAGGAAATCCGTAGATCCAAGCAGTTCCATCAGCCTAATGAAAGTCTGAGAAGAAAGTACTCTTAATCTTTAAAAGACAAAGCCGTACTTATGGAGAAGCTTCTTCGCCATTTCACAATCCTCTCCGGTATAGAAGGAGATTTGCAGGGCTCCTTCTCCTCTTTCCCGGTTATGATTAATACCAAGATTACGGATGCTGACCATGTTGGAAGCCAGAATGGTGGAGATAATGGAAATGGCTCCCGGATGATCCTGCACATGAAGAGAAATTGCATATTCGCTATGAATCAGTCCCTGGGCGGAGCTGTCCATGGAATTCCGGTACTCTCCGGATTCTCGGAAGAGCTCTGCAATACTCTGGGGCTCTTCTTTTTCTATGGAAGCTTTGATTTCCTCCAGCAAATTTTGGTAATGGGCAATCATTTGAAGAATCGGTTCCTTATTACTGAGGCATATTTGCTGCCACATAATCGGAGAAGAGGAGGCGATACGGCTAATGTCTTTAAAGCCTCCGGCGGCCAGCTTTTTCATGGTCCCCTTCTCATCCTCTTCCTTCAAAAGCTTCACAAGGCTTGCGGCAATCAGGTGGGGGAGGTGGCTTACACAGGCTACAGCCTTATCATGCTCCTCCGGACTCATCACAAAGGGAATACTGCCAATAGAAGAGAGGAAGTGCTTCATTTTCTCGATAGACTCTGTGGGAAAGCCCTGCCCCGGAGTCAGGAGATAATAAGCATTTTCCAAAAGGAGGGAGTCGGAGGCCTTGTATCCGGAAGATTCCGAGCCTGCCATAGGGTGTCCGCCGCAAAATCTTGAAGAAAGTCCTAAAGCTTTTGCTTCCTCCATAATGGATCTTTTGGTGGAACCCACGTCTGTAAGCAAAGTATGAGAAGAAAGCTTAGGTGCCAGTTCCCGTAAGAATTTTCGGTTCCATTCCACCGGAGTGCATAAAAAGAGAAGCTCCGTATCCGCAGGAATTTCTTCAATACTTTGCAGTCCTCTTTCTATAATTCCTTCCGAAATAGCCATCTCTACGGAATGTTGATCCTTCTCCAGCACGGAAATCCTTGCCTTAGGATAAGTTTTTTTGATGGCTTTCGCAATGGAGCCCCCGATCAAACCCAAGCCAATCAATGTGAAATTCTTCCATTCCATAGCGAAATCCCCCTTACTTAAACCAATATTTTCAAATTATACAGGAAAATGCCGGAGAAGGAAAGAAAGGGGAAGGTTTAAAAGAAGTCGTGAAAAGGAAAATTAGAGATAAAAGAAATACTATGTTCCCGATTATATAAAAAACAGAGGCACAGCCCCAGCATCTCTAAGCCTGGTCTTACCCGCAACCTCTGTCATTGGAGGCAATTTAGCACAATTTAAAAGGGATGTCAATGATAAGCTACTCTTTCGATAGATAAAAACAATAAATTCTACGACCTATTCAGAACTTCAATCCTAGAATGGCATGAAGCATGATAAGATAAAACTACCATCAAAATAACTGAAAAGGAGTATCCTATTATGCGAAAATTTAGGAAATCATTACAAGGAAGACTCATCTTGGTACTAAACTTGCTATTGCTTGTTTTTCTTTTCTGTTTCCAAGGAAGCTTTTATTCCTATGCTGCAAATGTTACGGACAAAGAGAAAGCTACAGCTTCTGAACTGGACAAGGAAGAGTTCCCTTGGGTTAGTAGCGACTTCACCTATGGAGAGATTGAAAAGAAAATCATTTCCAAGAACAGCTACTACGGCATTACCGGATTGTCTGCGTCAGGAAAAAAGAAATTGCAGAATAATAAATATCTGGTGCTTCCGGCCTATCAGGAAGAAGGCGGAGAAGAGAAGGCTGTAGAAGGCGTGGGAAGAGAAGCATTTCAGGGACTTGGGCTTACCGGTCTTAAAATTCAACTGGCCGAAGGGGTAAAGGAATATATTATTGATGATGGAGCATTTTCGGAAAATGAAATTTCTGAATTGGAACTTCCTGAAGGGGTTAAATATATTGAGGCCTTTGCTTTTAAGGATAATCAAATCGGCAGTTTAGAGCTGCCAAAGACTTTGGTGAAATGTGGAAATGAAAGTTTTGCCAAGAATAAGATTCATAGCCTGACTATTTCACCCAAGGTAAAGCTTTTACAGTTGGACTCCTTTAGCTTTGCCTATAATGAAATAACGGAATTAAAGCTGCCTTATAGCGTATTTAAGCTTTTGCAAAATGTTTTCTATAAGCAAAATATTGGAGAGAATAAGGTGCAGATCAGCACAAGAAATCCTAAGCATTTGCAGGCTTCCACCTATATTGTAGCAAAGAGTGATTTTCATGAAATTCATTTGGAAGCAGAAAGCGAAGCTCTACTCCCTTTAAATGATTTACTGCAAAAGGCTTATGCCGTTAAAGAGGATGAGCTGACTAAAGGTTGGGAAGCTTTGCAGGAAGCTATAGGAAAGGCAGAGAGGTTGTTGCAGGAGGAAGCTCCGGAAGAAAATGCGATTCAAGCAGCGGTTGAAAGCTTGAAGAAGAGTCTGGCAGAGTTGGAGCGGAATCCTTATTCTGTAAATGTTTTGGAGGAAAAACTGAAAGAAGCAAGACTAAAGAAGCAGGAAAGATATGAGGAAAATTCTTTCCGTGTCTTTTCCGAGGAAAGAAATAAGGCGGAAGAGCTTCTTCAGAAAATTAAGAGATTCAGTAAGGACTCTTCGGAAGAGGGAAGAGAGAGAAGAAAAGCAGCAGAAGCGGAGATTCAGGAATGTCTGGAAAACTTGGAAAAAGCAGGTCTTTCCTTACAGGAAAATCCTGACGCTCTATATCAGAAGACGGACTTCCTATATGAGGGGACTAAGATTTTAGGATTTTCCGAGTCAGGAAAGAAAAAGGCGGAATACAATAAAGACTTGGTTCTTCCAGCTGAAAATCCGGCAGGAGAAGCGATTACGGAAATCGGGGATAAAGCATTTCTCTATACCGGAAAGGATTACATTTTAAAAACAGATATAGGCTATTCCCCCAATGGGCTTCGGAGCGTTGTGATTCCTGATACCGTAACAAAAATCGGAAATAATGCTTTTCAAAACAATGCCCTTTCTCATGTTAAGCTACCTTCTCATTTAGAACATATCGGGGATTTGGCCTTTAACGGAAATGTACTGGAGGAAGCTATTTTACCGGATTCTTTGCATAGCTTTGGGGTGGGAACATTTTCCCTGAATCGTATTCGGAAGGTTCGCTTTCCGGAAAAAATGGAAGTGGTTCCCAAGGGAATTTTTTCCAGAAATATTCAGCTTGAAGAGGTAGAACTTCCGAGAACAGTAAAAATCATTGAGGACTCCGCTTTTGTAGGATGCCCCATTCAAGAAATCACTCTGCCGGAGGGACTGGAGGAAATCGGTTCGAAAGCCTTTCTTTCCCATAGAATCAGAAACCTGTGGATTCCTTCTTCTGTAAAGAAAATCGGAAGTCAGGCCTTTGCCAACAATAAAAAATTCCGAACACTTCGACAGATTTATCTGGAAGAAGGGGTGGAAGAAATCGGAAACAATGCCTTTAAGAGTGCTTTGGTAGAAGAACTTTATATTCCTAAGAGCCTGAAAAAATTAGACCAAACTGCCTTTAATGACAATATGAATGAGGAAAAAGAACTCGTCACGACAAAGATTTATACTGCTTTAGAGGAACAAAGCCGGGCCTTCCAAGGAAGGAAACTAGAACTTCTTCTCTTAAATGAGGAAGACTGGGAAAAGGGAAGACAGGAAGTTAAGGAAAAACTGGAAAAAGAGCAGGAAACTAAGGAAAAGCAGGAAGAGAAAAAGGAAGATCAAGGAAACGAGGATAAAGGCAAAGGGGAGAAGCAAGAAGCAAAACAAGAGGGAAAGAAGGAAAATCAAGGGACAAAGCAAGAGGAAAAACAAGAAGGAAAGAAAAATGAAGAATCTCCGAAAACACAGGAGGAAAATAGTCAAGTCTCCGGCGGAAAAGCAGAGAATTCCCGCTCAAATCAAAGTATCGGTTCTGTGAGAGATAACAGAAGAAATTCCGCTACAGAGCAAGGAAAGCTAAAGAAAGGTGCCGTACTGGGTGAGCAAAGACATCGTAGCTTCTCTACCGCGGATAATCATATCTGGCAGAAGAAAGGCGAATTTTGGTATTTTATTCCTAAGGGAGAAGAAGCCTTGAAAGATGATTGGGCGAAGATTGATGGCCGCTGGTATCATTTTTCTAAAACCGGAGAGATGGAAAAGGGATGGATTTTGGATCAAGGAAGATATTATTATCTTGCCGGAGACGGAGGAATGCTTTCTTGGCAGTGGCATCTGGAGCAAGGAAAGTGGTACTTCTTGGGAGAAGATGGCGGTATGCTTGCAAATCAGTGGCTTTTTAAGGGAGGAAAGTGGTATTTTCTTAGTCCGGATGGAAGCTATAATACAAACATCAGTGCATAAAGAGGTGATTTGGAAAGGAGCTAAGATATGAGATGCGGTTCTTGTGGCGGTGCCATGTTAGAAGGACTTACTACGGATGTAACCGACGTGGGAGATATGGTTATTATTCGGAATGTTCCATGCTTTAAATGTACTGAGTGTAATGATATTTTTTATACAGCCACGGTACTAGAGCGATTAGAAGGAATTATAGAGGAGGCAAAGCGCTATATACAAGAAATTGCAGTAATTGATTTCAGTAAGGCGGCATAATAAGCCTTTTTTGTGGAAAATATGATATTTGTAATATGAAAATAGACATGATGATTGCGTAACAAATTTCGTGACAAAATTATGCATGTTCTAGAGAAAATCTATCGTTTCCGAAAGATAACGCAACAAGAAAAAAATAGCTAAAAACATGAAAAAAGCACGTTTCTAAGCCAATCCACAAGGGTTTAAACTTTAAAACGTGCTTTAAATTTTCCAATAAAAAATCGAGGTGACAAGATTCGAACTTGCGACCCCCTGGTCCCAAACCAGGTGCTCTACCAAACTGAGCCACACCTCG
>NZ_DBHIGR010000099.1:0-8135 GCF_057249185.1 Oribacterium sp. | reverse complement strand
AAAAGGAGAGATATTATGGAATTACAGGATTTTACGGAAAAGGAACAGGAGCAAATTAAGCAGGGCTTATCGGAGGCTGTCATCAGCGATAAGGAAGCAGGAAAGAAAATTTTAGCTTTGGTGCCGGAGGAATGGATTAAAAAGATTCCCTTCTTCGTAAGAGGTCATGCTACAACCAAGACCATTGAAAGAATTGCGAAGGAATATCCGGCATTATATGCAGTAGCGAAACAGGCAGGAGAGCTTCCGGAGAAGGAAAGAGAAGAGCTCCGAAAGATTATCACGGATATCTTTGAGGAGAAAATGAAGAAGCATAAGATTCAATAAAAGGATAAATAATCAAAATTTTTTTTATGCAATATAGGTCTGAAAAGGGAGCAATCTGAGCTCGCCGGCACTTGCTGAAAGCGAATGAAGTGAAGCTTGAAGCTAGTGCTGTAAGGACAGACTTTTCATTAGAAAAGTCGTCCTGATGCAGACCAACTTCCGAAGGAAGTTGCTTTGCAAAGCAAAGTGAGCAGTGGTTAACATAAACCACTGCTCAGTCAAGGCGAAGTTAGCGAGAGCGTGCCCCGTTTCAGACCTATATTGCTTGGAAAATGTTTTTTACAGCTCCTTTACCTTCCGATTATCTATCTTAAAAATCGCCAGCAGATCAAAAAGCAGACTGCTGTCCTTCGGATAGGACAGGTATCTTGCCTCCCAAAGGGGCGAGAACTTGTCCTTATATTTTCGTAGTCCCGAAAAGGAGTAGAAGCGATTGGTAAAGGCATAAACCAGAAAGGCCAGTTTTTCTTGGAAAAAGCTATGCTCTTCCTGTCCCACGTTGGAGAGAGGAGCCATACCCAAATCAAAGTATTCTACGCCTTTTTCTTTAAAATACAGGAAAATCTCCACGAAGAGATAGTCCATAATGCCGTTACTTTCCGTGTCCGGATTATAACGCATTAAATCAATGCTTGCTTCTTTTTCTCCATTGCAAACGAGGAAGTTGGAGAAGGCCTGCACATGTCCTTCGGAATCCAATACGCAGGCAATGGGAGCCAGAGAGAGATAGCCTTTGTCAAAGAAGCCCAGAGAAAATCCCTTTTCCTGTCTTCCGGAAAGCCAGGCATCCGATATTTTCTCCAAATCCTGTAAAAAGGCATCGGAAAAAGGCGGGTACTGTACTTGAAAGCTATATCCTTTGTTTTCTATTTTATTGACCGCGGCACGGAACTTTTTGCCGGATTTTCCTACGAGATCAAAGTCGGAAAGAGGAACCTTTGCACTTTCTCCGAACTTCATAAATTCATAGCCATGGTTATGGAGGAGAAGGGTTAAATCCTGGCCCACCTCATAGAAGAGCGGGGTAAGATTTTTTTCCTCCGCTTCCGCAGTAAAGGAAGAGATTGCAGCAGGAAAATATCTTTCTTCTCCGATGGGCTCTCCCATGACCACCGCTTTTCCGTCTTCTAAGGCAAATTGAAAAACCACCTTATCCACTCCATTTTCCTGATAATAGTACAGTAGCTTATCGCCAAGGAAGGCCAGAGAAGCATTTAAGTTCTTATTGGGAAAGCTTTGCAAAAAGTTCTGAAAGCGTTCCTGATTGAATTTTTCTCCGAAGGAAAAATGTTTATCTCTCGCCAGTGCGCCCACGGCAATATAGCAAAGCGCAGGAATCAGAAAATAGGCGAAAAGATGGAGAAAGTAGTCTAAAAAGACTGTGAAAAAATGGGGCTTTGAGAAAGTATGTAACTTATGCAGAACGCCCTTATGGAAAATCAGGAAGCCGAGACTATCCTTTCCGGTATTGCCGCTGGAAAGGTATAAAAGGAAGAGGGTAATGAAAATACTTCCCAGAATATAGGAAAAGTCCTTCAAACGGTCTTCCATCGGATAGAAAAAGGCTTTTCTGGAAAGCTCTTTTCTTCGAAAAAAGAGAATCAGCAGAAACAACAGAAGGTAGAGACTACTGAAAAGAGAAGGGCTTCCCAGATTGATATAGAAAAGTGTCACAAGGCAAAGCAGAAGGGAAAAGGGCTTGGCAAAGGCGGCTTTTCTTTTCAAAAGTCTTCCCAAAAGGAAGAAAAGAGAACCAAGGAGAAAGCTTGGAAACTGCCAAAGCAACTGCCCGCGGATGGGATCCATTTGTCCGATGAGAGGAATGCTATGGATTTCATCGGGAAGAATGGCGGTGGCCATCAGAAAAAAACCGAAGAAAGTTGCCATAAAGTGGCTGATGCCCTGTCCCAGCAGGGAGCTAAGTTTCTTCGGCAGACCATAAAATTTTTGATTAATCTGCCCTCCCATACTTTTGATAAAGAAAAGGAGACCGATGGTAAAGGGAATGATGTAATAAAAGATACGGAAAAGCAGCAGCCAGCTTGCCGCCTCATTTCGATTTACGGAAAAATGTAAAAGACCGCTCATCATCATTAAATCAAAGCTTCCGAGACTTCCGGGAATCATGGAGACGATACCGATGCAAATGGAGATAAAGAATAACGGCAGGATACTTACAAGGGAAACGCTGTAGCCCAGTGTCCTTCCGCAGTAAAAGAAAAAGCAGGAAACAAAGCCCCAATCGAGGAGGGAAGTTGCGATTAAAGCCAGAATCTTTTTCTTGGATAGATTTCCAAAGTAGGACCAGTTTTTTCTGGTGGAAAGAAAAAGCAAGACCGGAAGAATCAGAGAAGCTAGAAGGAGGACAAAGCTGTAGGGGCTTAAAACGGCATTTTTCTGAACGAAAAACAAGAGCCCGAAGGATAGCAGGGAATAGAGGGAAAGCCCGGACATGAAATAAGGCATCACCTTGGAAATGCCCTGCATGGTTTCTTCGCCCTTATCCTCCTCCGTAAAATAGCTGTAACGCAGTCCCACGTCCACAAGGCCTGCAAAGCCGATCAGGTTGTTTAAGCTGTTGATGGTCCAGCTGCTTTCTATCAGCTTCCCCAAAGAAATCTTCTTTTTCAGCTCCTTACAAAGGATAAAGTCATAGAGCATCATCGGAGAAACGGAAAGGATTCCGATAACAAGGAGACTTACAATTTGGAAAGGGGATAAACCGCTTAAGATGCTTTTTACCGCCTCCGGGGAAATGGTCTTTCCCATTTTAACAAGTTCCAAAAGCACCAAAATAGAAATGCTCAGGAAAAGAATGCTCTTTAGAACATTCTGCCATTTTTTAAAAAAAGAAATCAGTTTATTCAATTTTTCCTCCTTACTACGGAAACCATTTTTTCTATCAAGCGGTTAAAGTAAACGTTATCCTTTTTCGGGATATTGTGCCCCTGCCCTTTTCTTTCCAGAAATTTGCCTTTGGGAAAAAGCTTTGCAATAGCCATACTGTGCTTTCGCTTAATCATATCCCTATCGCCCACCAAAACCACTACAGGGTAAGGCGCCTTTCGAAAAAGCTCCCTCGGCACATCCACATTTTCCCGTAAAAGGGGAGAAACTCTGGACTTCCGTTTAAAGTCGGGAAGAAAGAGCCCCAAAAAGCGGTAGAGCCATTCTTCCAGGTAACAGGCATAGCGGGGAAGGAACTTTAGACCGGAAAAGGAAATATTTCCGCTGTTTGCCAGAATCCCGGCTACTCTCTCCCCGTGGCGACCGGCATATTCCAAGGCAAGGTTCGCACCGTCACTGTGCCCCACCAAAAGACATTTTCCTATGGAAAGGGAGGAAAGGAGCTCCTCCAGACTATCAGCAAGGTAAGCAAAGCTTGTTTCCCCCTGCAGTTCTCCGGATTTCCCATGCCCCAAACTATCTACAAAGAGGAGCTTAAACCTTTTCTCGAGAACCCGTTGCTTTGCAAAATAGCTGCTTTGCAGATTGTTTCCATGGAGGAAGACAATGGGAAAGCCTTCTCCCAGAATATCCACATGGATTCGTTCTCCGCTTTTACAATAAAATTCCATTTAGAACTCCCTTGGCATAAAATATATACTTGGTTTTATAAGAATGACACTTGACTTTACTGGTTTTTATCTAGCGCTTAGTGTAAGTAGACTTTTATCCTTTCGCTTTCTTACAACGTCCATGATGCTGCCGTCTCTTGCTTCGATAATGGCAACTACCTTATCCTCGAATTCCAGTTTGGCCGGTTCACCACAGATCTTGTAGGCAATATCTCGTAATTCCTCAATACTCTTTATGGGAAGCTCAGCGTCTTTTGCAGCCTCCAAAAGCTCTGGACGTTGGGGATTAATGGCAATGCCATAGTCAGTAACAATCACATCTACATTTTCCCCGGGGGTGGTAACGGTAGTCACATCATTTCGGATAGTAGGAATTCTTCCCTGCACCAAAGGCGTGATGACAATGGTGCATTTTGCTCCGGCTGCCGTATCCGGATGTCCTCCCTGAGCCCCCATTAATTCTCCCTCGGAGCTCATCACCACATTGCAGTGAAAATGGATATCCGCTTCCAAAGTCCCTAAAATCACAAAGTCCAATTTATTAACCACTGCACCTTTGCAGAAGGGATCCGCATATTCCTTGGTGCTGATGGAAAAATGCTTCGGATGGGAAATCAGATTCTCGATAGAAGGCAAATCAAAATCTTGGGTATCCAAAAGGCAGGAAACCAAACCCTCATCTAATAAATCGCACATGGGTTTGGACATTCCTCCGGCACCAAATCCCATATGAATGTTTTTCTCCCGCATTTTCTCCGAAAGACACAGTGCCGTGGCACTTGCTGCCCCGCCGATTCCGGTTTGAAAGGTGAAGCCTTCCTTAAAATAGGGGGTAGCGGCAATGAACTTTGCACAGCTTTCCGCCATCATCAGTTTTCTTCTATCCGTCACAGGACGGGCCGCACCGGTAGCTATTTTTTCCGGATCTCCTATAGCATCCACCTTTAGCACATAGTCCACGTCAGTCATACTGATATCTGCCGGAAAATTCGGAAAGGGAACAAGACAATCCGTTAAAACCACCACATACTCGGCATACTCCGCATCAATGGAGGAGTAGGAGAGCACACCGCAGTTGCTGTTTCCCCCTACTGCCCGGCAATTTCCGTATTCATCACAGCTTGGGGCTCCGATAAAGGCAATGTCGATTTTCGTTTCTCCCGTTTCGATGGCCCGAACTCTTCCGCCGTGGGAACGAAGAATAGCGATTCCCTGTAATTTCCCCTCACTGATGGCTTCTCCGATTTTTCCCCGAACCCCGGAGCTTTCGATATGGGTTACGGTACCGTCTTCCAGCATGGGAACGAGCGCATCTTGGGCTTTGCTTAGGGAGCTGGCACAGATGGTAATGTTCTTAAAGCCCATCTCGTGAATAGCCTGCATCACCTGCATAGCCACCAGGTCTCCTTCCCGAAAATGATGATGAAAGCTGATGGTCATGCCGTCATGGGCGTTGCATTTTCGCAAAACCTCCTGCAAATCCTTCTCCAGTTTACTGCCCTCGCCACCGATTCGTGCTCTCGCTTTTACTGCTGTCTTTTCATAAGAATAGCCGTCAAAATGTCTGCTTCCCCGAAATACCGTTTTCCCGGTTTCCGCTAAAACCGCATCCGGAATCTCTCTACCCACTGCATTAATCATTTTGCACCTCCTCCAAAACGCCGGCAGCCTTTGCCAACGCAAGGGTTCTTTTGGCTCCGTCATAAAAGGCGATGTCTATCATTTTCCCATCTACGGTAAATACGCCGATGCCCTGACTTCGTTTTTCATCAATTTCCTGTACTACTTTTTCGGCAAAGGTAATTTCCTCCTCACTTGGCGTATAAACAGCATGCACAACGGGAATCTGTCTCGGGTTTATAATGGACTTTCCGTCAAAGCCCATGGTGTGAATCAGCTCTACTTCCTTCCGGAAGCCTTCCATATCCTCCAGATTGGTATAGACGGTATCAAAGCACTGTATTCCTGCGGCTCTTGCGTGAATAATCATCAGTTGCCTTGCTCCGCTAAGCTCTACGCCGCTTCCGCTGATTCCGGTATGTAAATCCTTGGTATAATCTCCTGCAGAAAGGGCTACCCCGAAAAGTCTCTCCGAGGCATGGCAAATTTCTTCCAAATGTACCACGCCCTTTGCAGACTCGATGGCCGCCATAAGAAGGGTGCTTCCAAGATCCACACCGGCTTCTTGCTCTGCCTTTGCTACCTCCGCTTCTACCGTAAGAACATCCTCCTTGGATTCCGTTTTCGGAATACGAATGCTGTCACAGCCGGCAAAGACGGCGCAGTGAATATCCTCCTTCCAAAAGGGGGTATCGATTCCGTTAATCCGCACCACTTTTTCTGCATTTTGATAATCTACTTTTTTTAAAGCATGAAAGAGAGTAAATCTGGCAGCATCCTTTTCTCCAAGGGCCACAGCATCCTCCAGATCGAAAATCAAGGAGTCCGCCCCGTAGATATAAGGATCCTTTAAAAGATTCGGTTTCTGTGCATTCAGAAACATCATGCTTCTTCGCAGGCGATTTTTATGATTCATGGAGCAGATCCCCCCAAGGAATGTTTTCTGTTTTATCTTGACTGCGGTATACAGCGGCCTGTAATCTTGCCACAAGGATGTGGTCAAAGGCGCCCATGTCTTCTACCTCCACGAGGGCATCCTGAATGCCCATTTTCGTAAGGCACTGGTGTACCAAGGCGACCATTCTGTCTCCGTACTCGTAGAGCACCTTGGACTTAAGCTGTACCGTTCTGCCGCCGCTTCCTTTGGAAACGGTTACCAGACAATCACATTTCTCCGTGGTGCCGGCACTGGCTGTTTTTTGGATTTCCATAACGACTCCTTTCGACCTTCCATCCCTTCGGGGAATCTGCATTGTTCAAGTACTATACATCTTTTCGTGAAATTATGCTATTCTTCGCCGCATAGTATAGACCTCTTGAAGAAAGAAGGGTGTGATTTTCTTGTGAAAAATATCAGGTAGAGGAGGCCTTGGAAATAAAGGGATATTTTTCTGTGAGTTCGTTATCCAATTCCATCATGTGAAGAAGTCTGCTGGCTGAACCGGAAGGATGGTTGGTACCTGCTTCCCAAGCTTCTACAGTTTTAATGGAAACGCCCATATAACTTGCAAAGTATTTTTGGGACAGACCAGTTGAATTTCTGATTTTTTTTATATCATTCGCTCCATATATTTTAATTGGAATAACGGTGACCTGATGTCTTTTTAACGAGGGAGTCTCTTTTTTTGCATCTTCCAGTGCTTCATTCAGCCCGGATAAAATGCTGTCGAATACGTTTTTTTTACCCATTATGTACCTCCTCTAATGCCTTTTTTAGTGTTTCAATCATCTTTTTGATTTGATTTCGTTCTGCGTTGGAAAGATTGTCCTTTTCTTTCTTTCCATATACGGTAATCAGGTATACCGTCTCTACGAAAATAAAATCTACAAAACAAACCCTTGCCCCTCCGCTTTTTCCTTTTCTACCTATAGAAATTCTGGCTTTTCGAAGTCCACCGGTTCCTTTCATGATAGGATATTTTTCCGGATGTTCTAGAATACTAAGTTCCAATATGCGTAGGTCTTCATCATCAAAACCTAAGATGTCCCAATTTTTGGAAAATTCGTTGGTCTGAATAAATGTTCTTGTCATAGTGTTATCTCCTGATATGATACACCCTATTTGATAGGGTGTCAAAGAGTAATAGAATTGCTTTAACTGAGAATGAAAAAGAATATAAATCATAAATGAGTAAGAGCATGTAGATAATGTAGTAATGAATACAAGATATTAGTATACGTAACAATAGCTTTAGAAGAGTTTTAGAAGAGTCATAGAAGATAAATAAGTGTATGGAATACAGAGGAATAATAAGATAAAATACTTGAGTAGGACTATTTTTTAGAACTTTGTAGGATTATTTTTTATGTTTTTTGAGATTAGAGAGAATGCTGTGGGTTCAAGATTTTTTTCAAGAGAAATAATCATTTGCTTACAGTATAGCACAAAAAGAATCAGGAGAAGAGAATTTTGCAGATGATTTAGTTTGAAATTACATAGTTTCGGGAGGATAGAATGTTAGAAGGGTTAAAGAAGTTTTTTACCGGGAAAGACGAGGCTAAGTCTGAAAATCAAAGGAATAGCGGAAATGGAGTCGATTCTGAGAAGCATAGCACGGTAGTTTGACAGTTAAATAGTTCCAAAATCTCCTCAGGCCTTGAAAAACCTGT
>NZ_DBHIGR010000098.1:0-8326 GCF_057249185.1 Oribacterium sp. | reverse complement strand
CTTTGGGGATTACAGAGAATGGTGCTACTCCTGTTTATGTTGATTCAACGGAAGATACCTATCTGATAGATGTTAATCAAATTGAGAAAAGAATTACAAACAGAACAAAGGCGATTCTTCCAGTGCATTTATATGGGCAGTCATGCGATATGGATACAATAGAAAAAATTGCAAAAAAATATGGACTGTATATTATTGAAGATTGTGCGCAAAGTCATGGAAGCTGCTGGAATCAGCACTATACTGGTACACAAGGAACTATTGGATGTTTTTCGTTTTATCCAACAAAGCCTCTTGGAGCACTAGGAGATGCAGGAGCAATTGTGACTAATGATGATGATTTAGCAGATAAAATCAGAATGTTACGCAACTATGGATCCAAAGTAAAGTACTATAATGAGAGCATAGGAAGAAATAGCAGACTTGATGAAATACAAGCAGCTATCTTATCTGTAGGCTTAAAGCACCTAGATGAGTCTAATGCAAATAGGCAAGCTATTGCAAAACGTTATTTATTGGAGATAAAAAATGATAAAGTATGTTTGCCATATATAGCTGCAAAAGCATCTCATGTTTTTCATCTTTTTCCATTACTGGTAGATGACCAAAAAAGATTTAACGCTTATATGTTAAGCAAAGGAATAAGGACGCAAGTTCATTATCCAATACCACCATTTATGGCAGAATGTTTTTCGGCACAAGGTCATGAATGGGAGGAGTTTCCAAATGCTTCTAACCTGTCTAAACATGAGGTTAGTATTCCTATTTATTCTGGAATGAAGATGGAGTATGTTGATTTTGTCATAAAAGTGATAAATGAGTATTAATCATTGGATTATAGAGTTAGAAGTTTGAATTGAGTATTATTTGTCTGAGTGTACTTATGGCTGATGAAAGTTTACATCATGTAGTTTCTTGCCTTTCCGGCAAGGAATCAAATTGCTTAGAGCATATAAGTTGTAAGATAAAAGGAGCAAGAAATGAAAGCATTAATTTTAAATTCTGGTAAAGGAAGTCGTATGGGAGACTTGACTAGTAAACATCCCAAATGTATGACTGAGATAGCCAGTATGGAAACCATTATCAGTAGGCAACTTAGGCAGGTTGAAGAATCCGGTATCAAAGAGGTTGTGATTACTACCGGCCCGTTCGAAGATAAGTTGATAAATTATGTGGAAAGCCTTGGCTTGGATTTAGATATTAGCTTTGTGTGCAATCCCTTGTATGAGGATACCAATTACATTTATTCTATCTATCTCGCAAGAGCATTTTTAAATGATACTGATCTCTTACTCATGCATGGCGATCTTGTTATGGAAAACGCTGTGTTTTTTAGTTTTTTAGAGCAGGAAGGATCGCTTATGGCAGGGAGTACTACGAAGGAACTTCCTGAAAAGGATTTTAAAGCTGAAATACTTGATGGGTACATTAGTAAGGTCGGTATTTCTGGCTTTAACTATTCATATAGTGTTGAGCCATTTTACAAACTTACAAAGGAGGATTGGGAGATTTGGCTTTCTGCTATTATAGATTTCTGTGAACGAAGAGATGATGGTGATGAGGAGCAAGGTAGAAAAGAGAAAGAAAACTTAGATGGAAGAGAGTCTCTGGGACATAATGCTAGGTTTGTGACTTTTTGGCAAAAACAATATGCTGAAGAAGCCCTAAATACTGTACTTTCAAAAATGAATCTTAAATTTTATGATATAGATAATCAATTATGTCAAGAAGTAGATAATCCTGAGGATCTTGCAGTAGTCGTACATCTTCTTTCTAGAGTTAAAAACCGAACGGTTTATCTTTGTTTTTCATCGGACATTTTATATAATGCACATTTTGAGTTGCTTCGGAAGGCAAGAAGAATAGGTAAGGTGATTGTAGGAGTGCTTACGGATGAAGTAGTTTCTTCCTATAAACGATATCCACTTCTTTCTTTTTTGCAACGAAAAGAAATGTTTGAAAATATTGCTGGAGTAGATAGGGTTGTGGAACAGGATAGCCTTTCTTATCGGAAGAACCTTGAGCACTTTAAACCAGATTTTGTTATACATGGAGATGATTGGCAGAACGATTTCCAAAAACCGATTAGGGATGAGGTTTGTAGCATATTGGCAGAGTACGGCGGTAAACTGGTGGAATTTCCGTATGTTAGGGATGAGAAGTATAAGGACTTAGAAAAACGAAGTAAGGCAGAGCTTGCCATGCCAGATTTTCGCAGAGGACGTCTTCGTAGAGAACTCAATATGAAGGGGTTTGTGAGGGTGATGGAAGCTCACGATGGCTTAACCGGGTTGATTGTTGAGAATACTAAGGTATATAAAGAAGGTGCAGCCCACCAGTTTGATGCTATGTGGGTAAGTTCTCTTTGTGATTCCACTGCAAAGGGGAAACCTGATATTGAGCTCGTAGATATGAGCTCTCGTTTTAGAACAATCGAAGATATTACAGAGATAACTACAAAGCCTATAATTTTTGATGGAGATACAGGTGGAATCAAGGAACATTTTGTGTACACTGTACGATCCTTGGAGCGACTTGGAGTCTCCATGGTAATTATTGAGGATAAAAAGGGCTTAAAGAAAAATTCCCTTTTTGGAACTGAAGTGGAACAGACACAGGATTCGATTGAAAGTTTTTCAGAGAAAATCCGTGCTGGAAAGAATGCGCAGCGAACAAAGGAGTTTATGATTTGTGCTCGTATAGAAAGCTTAATTTTGGAAAAAGGCTTGGATGATGCTCTGGATAGAGCTTTCGCTTTTGTTGACGCTGGAGCAGATGCTATTATGATTCATAGCAGAAAGAAAGAACCAGTTGAGATTTTTACTTTTGTAGAACGTTTCCGTGCAGCAGACAAAGAAACCTACATTGTAGTTGTGCCAACTAGTTTCAATACAGTAAAAGAAGAAGAATTTAAAGCTCGAGGTGTAAATGTTGTGATATATGCGAATCAATTAATGCGCGCATCAGTTCCTGCAATGGAAAATGCAGCGAAGACTATACTTGTAAATGAAAGAGCGGCAGAATGCGATAAAATACTTATGCCATTTAGTGAAATTATCCGTTTGATTCCAGAGGAAAATTGAGGAGGAGAATCAAAAAGTAGACGACTCTTATGCACAGTATGGTCTTTACAGAAATGCCGGCGTCTATTGCTCCGAAAGGTAAAAGAAGCTGCCCATACACAGAGTGGGGTTCAGGCTCTCTTTTGGGGGGGAAGTTCGGCAGCAACAGGAAGTTCCGCCTGTCATCATCTTCTAAGTTAATAGCACCCGTAAATGACATAGTCTTATGGATTAACGAAAACACCGATGTATTTACTGGTATATGTTCTAAAAGTCTAAATGCTTAACGATACTTTTAAATTTTAAAACGTATACCTCTGTACCGGATATATAGATTTGACAATAGATTATTTGGTGACCAAAAGGATATGTAACGAGAACTTTCCACCTAATCACCCAGGGGTCTTTTATTAGGAGATGCAAAAAATGAATGTTACGAGTATTGCAATATCAATAGGAACTTTTATTCTTGGATTTGCCGCAAATAAGTTATTAGACTGGATTACCGGAGTAGCTTCTAAGCAGTTAAAAAAAAGAACGATAGATTGTAATTTTCATGACTTTTATAATGGGGCACACCGGGATGTAGTCATTACTTCCAGCGGTTTTCCCTTTTTTTCTCCTTTTAATATTAAAGCAAGCCTTAATTCAGAAAAGGCATTTTTGTTGGCGATGCCTGTGGGCGTAGATAGAGAAGATAAAGAAAAGGCGTGTTTTTCCTCTGTGGACAGATTGACGGAATCGTTTGATAGCTTTATAAAAGCCAATTCGTTATCTGAAACATTAGAAGAAATACGTAGGGAAGTATATCAATCTTTTTGCGATAAAACACAAGGTAACTATTTTAATGGAAAGACATTGGGCGTAAATCATATAGATGGCCTATCAAGAACGACGGATAATAGAGAACAACCAATATTATCTATAGATTTTTTTGAAACAGATTATTATACACATAAAATTATTGGGAGATTGCTCGATAAAATTCAATTTGATAGTAGTCTTGTTCAAAAGGACATGGAAGGATTATATAGTTGGTCAAGAAATTCATTTGGAATTAGTTTGATATTAATTATTCCAAAAGATAATATGATTCTCTTAACGAAGAGATCAAAAAAGGCAGCATTTACGGAAGATAAAGAATGGATATATGTTTCTGTTACAGAAGCTCTATCAGAGACAGATTTTGATGAAGAGACTGGAGCTCCGGACATATCGAAAGCAGTATTTCGTGGCATACAGGAAGAGCTAGGGATAAAAGAGATACAATTAAAAAGTGACACTTTGCGTTTTTACGAATCTTTTTATGAAACCCATTTTCATCAAGATAATATAGTAGCTTCCATTGAACTGTCAGACACACTCAGCTTTAAGGGTATCGCCGAGCTATTGGCAAAAGATAAATTCATGGAAATAAAGGATGTTATTCCACTCCCCAAGAATAAAAAAGAAATAGCCACCTTTATTGAAAATAATGAAGAGCAGATGCGGTCTCAAACGATCTTTACTTTAGAAAGCTTTATGGCAAGACTGGAGGAATGATTAGAATATTAAGTAATAAATGAATTGTATTATGAAACCTTATGATTTTGTCGAAGTACAGGAGAAATTAGTTTTCTATCACTGAAGGGATTATGGGGGAAGCTTATGGAAGAAAATGAACAAGATTATAAGGATAAGATGCTTAAATTGATTCAGCTTGAATATAATGCTATGCGAGAAGAAATTAATAGTGCTCATTCTCACATATTTACAACTATGCAGATTTCTCTTGCTGCGGTTGGTGCGATACTTACCATGTTGTATAATTTTAAAGATAATCTGGTTATAGTACATTTCCTTTTATTGATTTTACTTCCTTGGATTAGCGCGTGTGCCGTCCTTACAATTTTGGCAGAATCACAGAGATTGAAAAGAGCTGGAGATTATATTTGTTTTTTAGAAGAAAAAGTAAAACTTTTGTGGAAATCATCTGACACATTATCGCAGTATGAGAAAGTGTGGAAGAGAAAGCAGAAGGTTGTAGAAAAGTGGCTAAGAATCAAACATACCAATATAAAGCTTTCCGGGCCTCTGTGCTTTGAGCGTTGGATAAGATGTTTGGAAATGGCGGAGGGTTCTTATGGCAGGTCTAGCATTATATTTATATTGAGATTTGCTTTGATTTATATTGCAATTCCGGCTGTCTCAATTGTTGCTTCTGTACTTATATACGGGGATAATGCAATGATTGATGCTTTTTATGATTTGGCAATAAGGAAATTACCATGTGTCGATATCATACTATTTTCTATACTTGGATACTTTTCGATAAAAATATGCATGGAAAATAAAGTTGCATATCAAATTCAAAAAGAATACATGGATGGATAGAGCCAGTAGTTGTTTATTAATACGAGGAGGAGATAACAAATGGAATGTGATTATTCTGGAGTTTGAGAGCCACTTAATCCATTACTCAGAGCCACTCAATCCGAGTGGAGGTGTCATACGGAATCAAATGTCATTCCGATGTTTATCGCCATATCCTGCAATGAATTTACGGCAATACTTAATGCATCGTTACTTGTTTTATTCTTAACGAGTATCGCACGCGTAGTGTGCGATATCTCGTTTTATATGGTTTGGTAACATAAACTGATTATATTGAGTGGGTATTATATGTTAAGGAGTTAAATCTTTGAGAGTAGATGTGAAGCGGATACAAGCTACCCCAAGTTTATCCGGTGAAGATGCGAAAAGAATTATGCTTCAGGTATCTACAAAGCCTTCAAAGGAAGCTATTAAAAGAAATGAAGCATTACTCGAGTTAAGAAAGAATATTTTAAGGGTAAATGGCAAATAACCTGTCATCTTGAATTCCTCCCTGAGATAGTGTGCAAAGTGGAAAAAGTGCGTTCAACTTTTCACACTTTGTACGATTATCTCAATTTTTGTGGAGAGAAAAAAGATGACAGGTTGTTTACCATTTACTCCACATCAAAATATGTAAGTCGGCAAAAAATGCAAATTTTGCCGACTTGTAGAACATAGAGGTAGAACAAAGAATAATATGGTACATAATCTTTCACATCAAAAAAACTTCTCCAGAGAAGACTTTATTACTGCCTTTCAGAAAGAAAATAAAAATAAAAGGAAAGACTCAGGAAGATATAATTTTCAGAAGTTATTGGAGAATGGGAATATTTATCGTGTAGGTAGAAATAGCTATCACATAGCAGAGGATTCGAAGAGAAATTACTCTTATCAGTATTCGGAGTTATCGTTAGAACTTGCAAAAAAGATTGAGGAACAATATCCGGAACTTGATTTTCGCATTTTTGAACTGGTCCAATTTAATGAATTCGTAAATCATCAGATTGCCCATAATGTGATATTTGTCTCCGTGGAATCAGGACTAGGAACTTATGTTTTTGATTCCTTGAAAGAACAATATACCGGTAAGATTCTCTTGAATCCCTCCGTGGAAACATTTCATCAGTATTGGTCAGATGATATGATTATTATAAAAAAACTGATTTCTGAATCCCCGAAGAGTGAAGGAGCTGTCTGGGAAACAAAGCTTGAAAAGATGCTGGTAGATCTTGTGGCAGATAAGCTTCTTTTATCCTGTGTCAGTAGAGGGGAGTATGATAATATTTTTCATCAGGCGTTTCAGGATTTTTATATTGATGAGAGTAAGTTGTTTCGATATGCAAGCAGGAGGAATGCAAGGAGCAAGGTATTGCTACATATAGATAAAACGGATTTAAGAATAGGATCGTAATATGCTGACATAAAATAATTTTACACTCCTTAGTTCAAAGCGTTGAATGCATACTGGGAGATAAGTTGACCGCTTTTGCACCACATACGACAGGTATTCGATTTCGTAACGATTACTATGAATAAATAATTAAACAGGTTTCATTTTGTGAAAACTGCTTATCATTTTTGCGATATTGCCGAAATTGCAGGTAGTACAGAATTTCTTTAATCATCCGTACTACCTACGATTTTTACTTTGCGTATTTGCAAAATTAGTTTAAGCGATGCCATCCCTAAGAAATATGATTGGAAGACGATTGTTAGTTTCTATCCTAGGACAATGGACTCGCTAATAGAAGGAGAAGCATTATGGGATGGGATCAGGATAGTCAAGTCATGGACGGCTTGGCAGAACATAGGGCTTATCATACAGTTGAAAAGCATTCACAGAAGCTTGTGCGGAAGCATACACAAAAATATAATGATAAAACTATAGGGGCAAGAAAGAACGGGGGACATCCCTTATACGTTTTTTCTCGCTCCTTTATGCTGTCTATTCCTCTGGCTCTGACCCTTCCGTTCTTTTCCCTAACGGCCCAAGCAGAGGGAAAATGGATACAATCAGAGGGACAGTGGCAGTATCAGGTGGAAGGACAAAACCAGAAGGGGTGGAGGGAGATTTCCGGCAGCTGGTATTATTTTGATCCTCTTACCGGGAAAATGCAGGATGGCTGGATTCTGGCAGACGGAAAATGGTATTTTTTGAAGACGGATACCGCAAACTGGGGAAAGATGGCTCAGGGCTGGACCTGGGTGGACGGCTATTGTTATTTTCTGAAGGATAATGGAACAATGGCTACTGAGGAGAAGACTCCGGATGGATACAGCATTTCCGCAAACGGGCAGTGGGTTCAGGATGGTAAGCCGGTACATGAAGAAGGAAAGGGCGTTTCCTCCCGGCGCTCTGCGCAGGTAGAAAAGGAAGCTAAGGCGGGAACCGCGGATGGCCAGCAGATAAATGTAAATGGGGGAGAACAAATTACTCTGATTAAGGGTATTGCCGGCTTCGGTGGAAGCGGTGGTTCCGGTGGCGGGGGCGGTTTTAGTGGCGGTTCAGGTTCCGGCGGTGGAGGCGGTTTTAGTGGCGGCTCCGGTTCCGGCGGTGGCTCAAGTTCCGGTGGCTTCGGTTCCGGAAGCGGTTTCAGTTCCGGCAGTGGTTCCGGCTCTACTTCAAGTGCTTCCGGCTCATCTGCAAGTTCTGTTGGCGGAGGCTTCCATTCAGGCGCCGGTAACAGCTCCGCTACGGTAGAGACCGACTCAAATCAAAGCAAGCTTTTTGGTGATAGCCAATCCGGCTCTGTAAGCAATACTGAAGAAAATACAGGCTTTACCACGGAAGCAACGGAAGAAGAAAACACATTTTCCGAAGAAGAGTTGGCAAGAAGGGCTGAAAAGCAGAGAAGGCAGACGGAAAAAGAGCTTGCCAAGCGAAAGAAGCTTTTAGAAAAAATTGAATA